>NZ_LT667503.1:0-300000 GCF_900128735.1 Buchnera aphidicola (Cinara confinis) | reverse complement strand
AGCCAAATTCATCACGAGCTGGTTCTCGTGAAGTATTTATTATTGCTCATGGGCGTAAAATTTAATATTCCTATTTTTTTTACTATAGATTGTAATGTGAGGCTATCTTTTGAGTGACATGCTTAAAAACTTTATTTTGTGGTTTTTTTTAGGTATTACAATAATATCCGTATTTCAAAATGTAAGTTCTCATAATATTAATACCGATAATATTGATTATTCGACATTTTTATCAGAAGTAAATCAAGGTCAAATACGTGATACTTATATAAACGGAAAAATGATAAAAGTTACGAAAAAAGATTTAACACAATATACCACTTATATACCTACATATGACGTAAATCTTTTACATACACTTTTATTAAAAAATGTGAAAGTCGTTGGAGTTACTCCATTAAAACCTAATTTTATTTCTTCTTTAATGATTTCGTGGTTTCCAACTATATTATTAGTTGGTATATGGATATTTTTTATTAAACAAACGCAAGCAGGTAATGGAAAAGGAATTTTTTCTTTTGGAAAAAATAAAGCAAAAATGTTAGGTGAAAATGAAATTAAAACAACATTTTTAGATATTGCTGGTTGTAATGAAGCAAAAGAAGATGTTTTAGAATTAGTTTCTTATTTAAAAGAACCTAAGAAATTTCAAAAGTTAGGCGGTAAAATTCCAAAAGGAATACTTATGGTTGGACCTCCGGGTACAGGAAAAACATTATTAGCTAAAGCAATTGCAGGAGAAGCAAAAGTTCCTTTTTTTACTATTTCTGGTTCTGATTTTGTTGAGATGTTTGTAGGAATAGGGGCATCACGTGTTAGAGATATGTTTGAAAATTCTAGAAAATTTGCTCCATGTATTGTTTTTATAGATGAAATTGATGCTGTAGGGAGAAAACGTGGATCTTCGGGAGTAGGCGGAGGCCATGATGAAAGAGAACAGACATTGAATCAAATTTTAGTAGAAATGGATGGTTTTGATGGTAACCAAGGAGTAATAATTATAGCTGCTACTAATCGTCCAGATGTATTAGATCCGGCGCTTTTACGTCCAGGTCGATTTGATCGAAAAGTTATAATATCATTGCCTGATATTATTGGGCGTGAGGAAATTTTAAAGATTCATATGCGCAAAGTCCCATTATCTGAGGATGTGATCCCTAAGATAATTGCTAGGGGAACTCCGGGTTTTTCAGGGGCAGATTTAGCTAATTTAGTAAATGAATCAGCGTTATTAGCGGCACGTCAAAATCAAAGAATTGTAAAAATGGTAGATTTTGAAAAATCTAAAGATAAGATTATAATGGGATCAGAAAGAAGATCTATGGTCATGACTGAATTACAAAAAGAATTAATAGCTTATCATGAAGCGGGTCATGTAATTGTAGGACGTTTAGTTCCAGAGCATGATCCTGTTCACAAAGTTACTATTATACCTCGAGGTCACGCGTTAGGAGTAACTTTATTTTTGCCGGAAGAAGATGTTTTAAGTGTGAGTCGTCAAAAATTAGAAAGTCAAATTTCTACATTATATGGTGGACGATTAGCCGAAGAAATTATTTACGGATCTAAAAAAATATCTACAGGATCTTACAATGATATTAAAGTGGCCACGAATTTAGCTAAAAATATGATTACAAAATGGGGGTTTTCTGATAAATTAGGTCCACTTTTATATACAGAAGAAAATAATGAAATTTTTTCAGGAAATTTAATAGAACAAGCTAGAAAGATGTCTAATGAAACAGCATATATAATTGATAAAGAAGTACAATTATTAATTGATATCAATTATCAACGAGCTAAAAAATTATTACTTGAAAATTTAGATATCTTGCATGCTATGAAAGATGCGTTAATAAAATATGAAACTATTGATACCGCTCAAATTAATAATTTAATGTTACGAGAGTCTATTAATATTTCAAATAATTAAAATTTTTTTAGAGTTTTTTTTTAAAAAATAGGGCATTTAAAAAAATAAAAATTTATTGGAGAATTTTTTTTTAAAATTTGATTTATTTTAATATTATAAACACATAATTTTTTTTAGATTTCTGTCTATCTCTTGTATTGTTTTGAGATAGACAAACGTCATATATTTTTGATAATTTTATATATTTTTAAAATCAATTTTAATTGTAATATTAGATTGATTTATTAAATTTATTTTTTAATTTTATTTTAAAATAATATTGATAATTTTTTTAATGAATTTCTTTTTGATTTATTTTATTATTGTTATTTAATTGTAGATTATTTTTTTATATAAAAAATATTATTTTGATGATATATTACAATAATTCTTTAATAAAAATTTTTAATTTTAATATTCATTATAATTTTTTCAAAAGAAATATTATTTTACGTAGTACAATATAAAAATATTTAAAATACCATAAAGAAATTCTATAACTAGTTGTTTTTTATTTTTTTATTGATCTTTAATAGATAATTATTATTATTAAAAATTTGGTGTCTATTATGTATCGTTTTTTTTTAGTTTTGTTTTTTTTGATTTCTTTATTTTTACTTTTAGTAATTATTTTCCAGCCGACCGAAGGAAATGATTTTTCATCTTCGTCGAGTTCTAATCCGACTAAGCTATTTGTTAAAAAAATAAGAAATTCGACTATGGTTTTTTTGACGATGATTTTAGTAGTCTTATTTTTTTTAATAAACTTAATATTGTGCCGTTTTCATTCACATTATTTTTAAAATATAAATTATATACTTGATAAATTATTCTGTCAAAATAACTATTGTTTTTATTTTCTCTTAGAAAACCGAAGTGGTGAAATTGGTAGACACGCTATCTTGAGGAGATAGTGCCTAAAAAATGGGCGTGTGGGTTCAATTCCCACCTTTGGTATTTTTATATAGACTGTATTATAAAAATTATTTTTTTAAAGATTTTTTTTTACGTTAATGTTACGTAGAGTATTAAAATCTTTATTATTTTTAACTGAAATATTTTTAATTTTTAATTTTAATTAGTTTAATAATTATAATTATATAAATTTTTCTCATTAATAAAAAACCCCGAAGTGTCGGGGTTTTTTATTAATGAGAAAAATTACATAAATTTTTTTATTTTTTTTTTACCAAAGAAGATTATCTGAATTAAGGATAATGATTATGAATAAAGGAATCTTATCTGTGGTGGATGCGGTTTCCAATGAAAAATCGCTTCCACGAGAAAAAATTTTTGAAGCTTTAGAAAGTGCTTTAGCTATTGCTACTAAAAAAAAATATCAGAAAGATATAAATATTCGGGTTAATATTAATCGAAAAAATGGGATTGTAACAACATTTCGTAGATGGTTAGTTGTCAAAGTAGTTTTAAACCCTACAAAGGAAATTACATTAGAAGCAGCAAAATTTGAAGATAATACTATTCAATTATCTGATTATATTGAAGATCGTCTTAATTCTGTTACTTTTGATCGAATTACGACTCAAACTGCTAAACAAGTAATTGTTCAAAAAGTACGTGAAGCAGAAAGGGATATGATTATTGAAAAATTTCGAATTAAAAAAGATCGTATAGTTATTGGTATTATAAAAAAAATTAGTCGAGATTGTGTGGTTTTGGACCTTGGTAGTAATATTGAAGGATTAATGAAAAAAATAGAAATGTTACCTCGAGAAAATTTTAGAATTGGTGATCGAGTAAGAGGGATCTTACATAAAATATCTTCAGAAACAAGAAATGCACAATTATTTATTAGTCGTTCTGATCCTAAGATGTTAATTGAATTATTCCGTATAGAAGTTCCTGAAATTGGAGAAAAATTGATTGATATTAAAGCTATTGCACGTGATCCTGGTTCTAGGTCAAAAATTGCAGTTAAAACCAATGATAAACGAATTGATCCTGTTGGTGCATGTGTTGGAATGAGGGGAGCTCGTGTACAAGCAGTATCTAATGAATTATGCGGAGAACGTATTGATGTTATTTTATGGAATGAAGAATCTGAAAATTTTGTTATGAATGCCATGGCTCCAGCTGAAGTTTCAACTATTATAGTCGATAAAAATACTCATTCTATGGATATTGCAGTAGAAACCGGTAATTTAGCGCAGGCTATTGGACGAAATGGGCAAAACGTTCGTTTAGCATCACAATTGACTGGATGGGAATTAAATGTTATGACTGTAGATTCTTTAAATCAAAAAAATGGAAATAATTCTTATAAACCTTTAAGTATTTTAAAAGAATATTTAGATATTAATCAGGAAACTATTTCGGAACTTATAAAATGTGGATTTAGTTCTTTAAAATTAATTACTATTGCTACTTTGCCTGAATTATTTTCTGCGGTGAACATTAAACAGTGTGTATTAAAAAAAATTCAAAAATGTGCTCAAAATATTTTGAAAAGAAGTGAAAAAGAGCAAAAAAAAATATTTTTGGATAAATTGGTTTATAATAATTTTATTAAATTAAAAAATATTAATAACATTATTATTCGTGAATTAATGGAAAAAAAAATATATACATTAGAAAAATTAGCAGAACAAAGTATTGATGATTTAAGTAATTTGCATACCTTAAATAATCAACAAATAGGTGATTTGATTATGGAAGCAAGAAATATCTGTTGGTTTAAAAATAAAAATAATTAACTATAAAATTTATTTTTTAAAAAAAAAAGATTATGAAGAAAAAGCTATGTTAAAACAAAATAAATAGATCTATGATCTTTTTAATATAATGGAAAGATATATTTTTATACTGAAATTTATATTATATATTTAAGATTGTAATAAATTTTTAAAAAAAACTTTTTTATTTTTATTTTTTTTATTTATTATAAAATATTTTTTAATAAAAAGTATATTATATTATTAAAAAAATAAAAATATAATACAAATATTTAGCTTAAAAATATTTTTTTAAGAAAAACAAAAAGAGATGAAATTAATAGTGAAATCAAACAGTAAAAAAGATTTATCTAATAAAATAGAAAAAATATTTTCTAAAAAAAAAATAGAGTTATCTGATTCTAATCATAAAAAATGCACGGAAGTTAAAAATTCAAAAACGAAAAATTTAAGGAATTTTAAAAAAATTCAAAAGAATAATTTGCATGCTCATCATATTTCTCTAAGTTCTAACTCGATAAAAAAAAATCTTTCGTCTATTAAGACAGTATTGAAAATGAAAAAAAAGAATATTGTACAATCTATTCCTGTTAAAAAATATATTAGTAATATATCGGAAAATGAAAATATAGATAAATTAAAGAATCATAATGTAATGATAAAAAAAATTAAAAAAAGAAAAAGTAATAAATTTTTTGAAAAAAAAAAAATAACTAATAATGAAAAGAATGGAATTCGATTTGGAAAAAATTATAAATATCAAAAAAATAAACGATCTATATTACAGCAAATTTTTATTAAACCTAAAAAGTCATTTTCTCGGGATATTATAATTGGAGAATCTATATCGGTAGCTGAGTTAGCAAACAAAATGTCTATAAAAATTTCAATTATCATAAAAAATATAAAAAAAATGGGTATTGAAATAGAAGCTAATCAAGTTTTAGATAAAAAGACAGCTCAAATTATTTCTGAAGAAATGGGTCATAAAGTGATTTTTTATGTAGATAATGCGTTAGAAATTTCATTAATGCAAGATCGTGATGTTTGTATGAATAAAAAAAAAATTCGTGCGCCAGTTGTTACTATTATGGGTCATGTAGATCATGGAAAAACATCTCTTTTAGATTATATTCGGTCTACTAAAGTAGCATTAAATGAGGCGGGCAGTATTACTCAGCATATTGGAGCATATCATGTTTCTACACCGAACGGAATTATTACTTTTCTAGATACTCCAGGTCATGCTGCTTTTACGTCTATGAGAGCAAGAGGTGTAGCTGTAACAGATATTGTTGTTTTAATTGTAGCAGCTGATGATGGAATCATGCCTCAAACAATTGAAGCTATACAGCATGCGCAATCCGCTAAAGTACCTGTTATTGTCGCTATTAATAAAATAGATAAGATTGGTATAAACATTTTAAAAATTAAAAAAGAACTAATTAAACATTCGATAATTGCCGAAGATTGTGGGGGTGAAAATATATTTGTGCCGATTTCTGCTAAAACTGGGTTTGGAATTGATCATTTATTGGATTCCATTCTTTTACAGGCGGAAATGTTAGAATTAAGAGCGGAATATGATTGTATGGCTTCTGGTATTGTTATTGAATCTTTTTTAGATAAAGGTTGTGGTCCTATTGCTACTATTTTAATACAAGAAGGTACATTAAAAGTAGGTGATATTGTGATTTGTGGTTTAGAATATGGAAAAATTAAAGCTATTCGCAATGAACTTCATATACATGTGGCTTCTGCTGGACCTTCGATCCCTGTAGAGATCTTGGGTTTGTCAGGAATTCCAAGTACCGGAGATATATTAAGTGTAGTAAGAAATGAAAAAAAAGCTCGAGAAGTAGCTTTATATCGTCAAAGAAAATTTCGTGATATTAAATTATCTGATAATAAAAATGTTAATATAGAAAACTTATTTCATAATATTAGTGCTTCTAAAGAAATATCAGAATTAAATATTATTTTAAAGGCAGATGTACAAGGTTCTTTAGAAGCAATTAAAGAAGCTTTAAAAAATTTATCAAATGAATCTATATCAGTGAATATCGTTACTGCAGGAGTGGGTGCAATAACTGAATCTGATGCCACCTTATGCGCTACTTCTTTTGCTATATTAATTGGATTTAATGTGCGAGCTGATATATTGGCTAAACGTATTATAGAAAAAGAAAGACTAGATTTACGTTATTATTCTGTAATTTATAATTTAATTGATGATGTTAAAACTGCTATGTTAGGATTGTTAAAACCAATATATAAACAAAATATCATTGGTTTAGCAGAAGTTCGTAATGTTTTTAAATCTCCAAAATTTGGATTAATTGCAGGTTGTATGGTAATTGAAGGTATAATCAAGCGTATGAATCCTATTCGTGTATTAAGAAATAACATTGTAATATATGAAGGAGAATTAGAATCATTACGTCGTTTTAAAGAAGATATTAATGAAGTTCGGAATGGAATAGAATGTGGTATTGGTATTAAGAATTATAATAATGTTCAGATTGGAGATATTATTGAAGTTTTTCAAATTACAGCAACTTAAGTAATATATTTTATTATAAAATAAGAAAATTATATATTTATTAGGGTTAATTGTATGTTAAAAACATTTAATCGTGCTATGCGATTAGAGCAATGTTTACATAAAGAAATCGCTATTATTGTTAGAAATTTTTTACGTGATCCACGAATTTACTCGTGTGTTACAATTTTAGAGGTGAAATTATCTTCAGATTTAAATTATGCAAAAATTTTTTTTACGTCTTTAAATCTTAAAGATAGTCAAAGAAATCATTTATTAACGCGTATTTTACAAAAATCATCAGGTTTTATTCGTTTCCATCTTGGAAAAACAATATATTTACGTACTATTCCGAAATTATTTTTTATTTATGACGATTCATTTTTACAAGGTATAACTATTTCCAAAATTTTAAGAGATAATTTATAGAATTTATTTTAAGTTTAAAAAGATTTTATACAGGACTGTTAATTTTGTTAAAAAAATACAATGATATTCATGGAGTATTATTATTAAATAAACCGCGGGGATTATCTTCAAATATTATTTTGCAACAGATAAAAAAATTTTTTTTTGTGAAAAAAGCTGGTTTTTCTGGTTGTTTAGATCCTTTAGCGACTGGCATGTTACCAATCTGTTTTGGTTATGCTACAAAATTTTCTAAATATTTGACGAATTCTGTTAAATATTATAATGTTATTGCAAAATTAGGACAAGTTACAACAACTGGAGATGTTACTGGAAAAATTATAAAAAATTATAATGTTAATATACATCTTAATAATATAATACAAACATTAAAAACTTTTCATGGTATTATACAACAAGTCCCACCCATGTATTCTGCTGTTAAATATAAAGGCAAACCATTATATAAGTATGCTAGACGCGGAGTAACTGTTTCTCGTTTATCACGTAAATTAATTATTTATTATATTAAATTAATTCAATATAGAGGTAATTTTTTAGAATTAAAAATTAAGTGTTCAAAAGGAACCTATATTCGAACTTTAATTCACGATATTGGTAAAATATTAAAATGCGGAGCTCATGTAATTTTTTTAAAAAGAATTCAAATTGGACCATATATTGAATCACAGTTGATAAATTTTTCAGATATTGTATGTAAAAAAAATAAATTTAATACAAAAAAGGATTCTTTAGTGCATAATTATTCACTAATATTACCAATTCAATCTTTTTTTTCTCAATATCCGATTATTCAATTATCAAATTTAGATTCTATTCGTTTTCAAAAAAAGTTATATATTTTTTTATCACATATATCTATAAAAAAATCATTATTTGTCGTTACTAATAAAAATAATGTTTTTTTAGGTATTGGTAGATTAAATAATTTAGGTATATTAATACCGGAATGTGTATTAAAAAATATTTTATTTTCGTAAGATGATATTATAATAATTATTATTTTTTTATGAAATTAACATTTTTATGTTATAAAAATATGAGGTTTTTATGTTATTACTAACGTTAAAAAATAAAGAGATAATTAAAAAATATAGAGAAAATGATAAAAATACTGGGGGTTCTGAAATTCAAATAATCTTTTTAACTGAAAAAATAAATTATTTACAAAAGCATTTTTCAGTTCATAAAAAGGATCATTGTGGCCGAAGAGGATTATTAAATATGGTTTCCCGTCGTCGAAAATTATTAAATTATATAAAATCTAAAAAACGTCAAAATTATGTTGATTTAATTCAACAGCTCGGTTTACGTTATTAGAGAATTCAGTATAATTATTTTTATTATCAAGTAATTTCTCTATGTACAGAAAAGGGCTGTTTTAGCTCTTTTCTTTTCTTAGATACATTTCAAAGTTTATATAATTAAAATATGTAAAATCTTTTTTATTTTTTTTAAAAAAGATATTATTAGATAAATACTATTTTTTTGTAAAGAAGATATGATTTTAATCTATCAAGTTTTATATTAAGGATATAATTTTGTTAAACCCTATCATTCATAAATTTCAATACGGTCAAAATATTATTACATTAGAAACAGGTTTAATTGCTAGACAGGCTACAGCATCTGTTTTAGCGAGTATGGATGATACTTCGGTATTAGTAACAATAGTGAGTGAAGATAACGTTTTAGAAGGACAAAAATTTTTTCCTTTGGTTGTTAATTATCAAGAACGCGCTTATTCTGTTGGACGAATTCCGGGAGGCTTTTTCCGAAGAGAAGGTAGACCCAGTGAAAATGAAATATTAGTTTCACGATTAATAGACCGTCCTGTCAGACCACTCTTTTCAAAAGATTTTTTAAATGAAGTTCAAATTATTGTGACTGTTATTTCTGTTAATCCACAAGTTAATCCAGATATTATTTCTATAATAGGTGTTTCCTCAGCTCTTTGTTTATCTGGTCTACCTTTTTTGGGTCCTATAGGAGCTGCTCGAGTAGGTTATTTGAATAATCAATATTTCTTAAATCCTACGACTGACTTTATTAAGAAAAGTTTATTAGATTTGGTTGTCTCAGGAACACAAGAATCAATTCTTATGGTAGAAGCTGAAGCTCATATATTATCTGAACAAGAAATATTAAATGGTATTTTATATGGACATGAAAAGCAAAAAAAATTAATTAAAAATATCCTTATATTTTCTGAAAAATCTAATAAAATTCCTAATACTCAGTTTCATTCTTTAAAAAAAAATATTGAATTATATCAATTAGTTTCAGATAGTGTAAAATCAAAAATTGATAAGGCTTACCGAGTTTTTAGCAAAAAAGAAAGACAAAAAAAATTAAATAAAATTAAGAAAAAATTTATTGAAAATTTTTTATCACAGAATGTAAATTTTAGTCAGAATCAAATTGAAGAAAATTTATATTTATTAGAAAGAAATATAATACGCCATCGTTTATTAAATGGTCACGTTAGAATTGATGGTCGTATGTATGATGAAATACGTCCGATTGATGTACGAACAGGAATTTTATCGCGAGCTCATGGTTCTTCTTTATTTACTAGAGGAGAAACGCAAGCTTTAGTATCTGTAACATTAGGAACATCACGTGATGCTCAAAATTTAGATGATTTATTGGGGGATCGTACAGATAATTTCTTATTTCATTATAATTTTCCACCATATGCTGTTGGAGAAATAGGTGTTGTAGGTTCACCTAAAAGAAGAGAAATAGGTCATGGTAAATTAGCAAAAAGGAGTTTATTAGCTGTTATGCCCACCATTGAAGAATTTCCGTATACTGTTCGTTTAGTTTCTGAAATCACAGAATCTAATGGTTCATCATCAATGGCATCGGTTTGCGGAGGTTCATTAGCATTAATGGATGCTGGTGTTCCGATTAAATATTCTATTGCTGGTATTGCTATGGGTTTAATTAAAGATGATCATTCATATGTTATTTTATCTGATATTTTAGGAGATGAAGATTATTTAGGTGATATGGATTTTAAAGTGGCCGGTAGTAGGTTAGGTATTACAGCGTTACAAATGGATATAAAAATTTCCGGTGTTAATTTTAAAATAATAGAAGATTCATTAAATCAAGCAAAATTAGCTAGACTAAAAATTTTAGATATTATGGCGCATTTAATAAAAATTCCAAGAAAAGAAATTTCAAGATTCGCGCCAAGAATACATACAATTAAAATTAGCCCGGAAAAAATAAAAGATGTTATAGGAAAAGGCGGTTCAGTGATACGTATGTTAACTGAAGAAACAGGAACGATTATTGAAATAAAAGATGACGGTACAGTAAAAATATCTGCTACTATTGAAGAAAAAGCAAAACATGCTATTCGTCGTATTGAAGAAATTACTGCCGAAGTTAAAGTAGGTAAAATATATTCGGGAAAAGTAGTTCGAATTTTAGAATTTGGTGCATTTGTTTCTATTGGTTTAGGTAAAGAAGGTTTAATACATATTTCGCAAATTTCTAAAAAAAGAGTTTTAAAAGTGATTGATCACCTTAAATTAGACCAAATTATTTTGGTAAAAGTTTTAGAAATTGATAGACAAGGAAGATTACGTTTAAGTATGAAGGACATAAAAGAAAATTAATTTTATAAATATAGTTACCGGGATATTTTAAGGAAGAAAGATAGTTGAGGGTATATTTTTTTAGAATAGGCTTTAGAAATACTATCTTCCTAAACTATTTTGTTGTATAATGAATTTTTATTATAAAGTTTTATAAAAACATAACATTCTAATATTAAATATTTTTTATAACAAAAAAATAAATTATTTTTTAAAAATATTTATATAAATCCAATTTCAGCCGGTTTATACTTTCTAATGAAGATAAATATAAATTTTTATCGCGAGTTATGTAGTTTACTGGCCATAGTTATATAAGAGGCTTACGTACTACATGACTCAAATTCATAATTCATTTTCAATATTTGGTTTAAATTCTCTACTATTAAAATCTTTAGATGATTTAGAGTATCAAAAGCCATCTCCGATTCAGTCTGCTTGTATTCCTCACTTATTATTAGGAAAAGATGTATTAGGAATGGCTCAAACAGGAAGCGGTAAGACTGCTGCATTCGCTTTACCATTGTTACATAATATAAAAGCAGTTTTAAAATTTCCACAAATTTTAGTTTTAACTCCTACTCGTGAGTTAGCTGTTCAAGTTGCGGAGGCATTTTCAGAATTATCCAAATATATGCATGGTATTCATGTTTTACCTTTATATGGCGGTCAAAAATATGAAGTTCAGCTAAGATTATTACGTCAAGGACCTCAAATTGTAGTGGGTACACCAGGTCGGTTGTTGGATCATTTAAAAAGAGGCACATTAAGTTTAACACATTTAAAAAGTCTTGTTTTGGATGAAGCAGATGAAATGTTACGCATGGGTTTTATTGAAGATGTAGAAAATATTATGTCTAAAATTCCTAAAAAACATCAAACTGCTTTATTTTCTGCTACTATGCCTGAAATTATTCGTAGAATTTCAAAACGTTTTATGGTTAAACCGATAGAAATAAAAATTCAATCAACGGGAATTACCAGACCAAATATTCAACAAAGTTATTGGCTAGTTTATGGAAAAAAGACTGAAGCATTAATTCGATTTTTAGAAATGGAAGATTTTTCTGCTACTATTATTTTTGTAAAAACTAAAAATTCTACTTTAGAAGTAGCTGAAGTTTTAGAAAAAAACGGATATAACTGTGCGGCTCTAAATGGTGATATGAATCAGTCGTTAAGAGAACAAACTTTAGATAGATTAAGAAGTGGAAAACTCGATATTTTAATTGCTACAGATGTTGCGGCGCGCGGGTTAGATGTAGATCGAATTAGTTTTGTAATCAATTATGATATCCCCATGGACGCAGAATCGTATGTTCATCGTATAGGTCGAACAGGACGAGCGGGTCGGACCGGAAAGGCTTTATTATTTGTAGAACATCGTGAACGTAGATTATTACGTAATATTGAAAGAATTGTAAAATTAATTATACCCGAAGTCATTTTACCAAAAAGTGAAGTATTGAGTCAACGGAGACTTCAAAAATTTTCTGAAAAAATACAAAGAGAACTTGACAGTTCTGATTTAGAAAAATATCGTTTATTATTACCAAAATTAAAATTAAAAGTACCGTTAAATTTTGAAAAATTATCCGCTGCATTATTAAAATTAGCTCAAGGCGAAAGACCTTTAATCGTAGAGCCTGATAAAAAAATATTATCTTCTTTAAGAAATCATAATCCTTCTTTTATGTATGCCGGTCATCGTAAAAAAAACACTACAACATTAGATCGTCGATCGCGTTCAATGATAAAAGAATTTCATAAAAAAGATGGAATTACTCAGGTTTTTCGTATTGAAATAGGTAAAAATGATGGAATCGAAGCACGACATATTGTAGGCGCAATTGCTAATGAAGGAAATATTAGTAGTCAAAAAATTGGAAATATTAGACTTTATTCGGATTATTCTATTGTTGAATTACCTAAAAATATTTCAAATAGTTTGTTAAATCATTTGTCTCGCACTCGTATATTAAATAAACGGATGGGTATTAAGCGTATTAATTATATTAAATTGAATAATCCAAGAAAAGTATATACTCGTCGAGTAGGAAGCAATTTAAAAGCAAATAAATTTAAAAAGAATTAAATTTTTTTATAAATATATTTATTAAAATATATATATCATTAATTTTTAATAATTAATAAAACTTTATTAAATTTTTTAAAAAAGTAAAATTAATAAATTTTTAAAACATTATGCCACGATGTGGCATATATTTTATATTTTTTTATATATACGATGCTATAGCTTCGATTTCTATTGATACATTTCTTGGTAACACTAAGACCCCAATACATGATCTAGCAGGATATATTTTTGTATATTTCTTAAAAAAATTCGAGTAAGTTTGATTAATCGCATCTAATTTTTTTAATTCTGTAGTGAAAATAGTTATTTTAATTATATTTTTAATGCATAAGTGATGTTCTTTTAAGATATATAAAATATTTTTTAAGGATAATTGAGTTTGTTCTGATATTTTTTCAGGTATTTCCCCATTTTTTTTATTTATAGGAATTTGACCGGATAAAAAAAGAAAATTTCCTGATCTTATAGCGGGAGTATATGGACCATATATCTTTATTTTTTTATTTGATGTACTTAAATTTTTCATTATGTTATATCTTTTTTAAAAGATTTTTGGTGAATTTTCCGTTAATATGAAAGTATATAAATCATTTATAATATTTTTTTATATAAAAAATGGATGATTTTTGGATAACGTTGCGATTAATAATGCTTTAATAGAATGTATTTTATTTAGAGATTGTTGAAAACTTAAATTATTTTTTGAAGAAAAAACATCATGTGAAATTTCAATTCCAGAAGAAAAATTATATTTTTTATGTATTTCTGAGCTTATTTTAGATTTATTATCATGTAATGCAGGAAGACAGTGTAATATTTTTACATTCTGATTATTTGTTAGATCCAGCATTTTTTGATTTACTTGATATTTTTTTAAATTTGTGATCTTTTCTTTCCAACAGGTCATTTTATCTCCCATAGAAACCCATGTATCTGTGTAAATAAAATCAATATTTTTCACTCCTTTTTTGATATTCTCAGTAAACATAATTTTGTTTTTTTTTATTTTTTTTTGATTAGTATCATATATATTGTTATCGGGCCAATATAGTTTTGGAGATACAATATTTAATTTAAAACCTATAGTTTTTGCTGCTTCTAATAAAGTATGAGCTATATTATTTTTTGCATCTCCTACGTAAGCGATTTTAATCTTTTTTAATGAAATATTTGGATAAGTTTCTTGAATTGTGACAAGATCAGCTAATAATTGTGTAGGATGGAAATTATTTGTTAAACCGTTCCAAACCGGAATTTTTGAATATTTTGCTAAGAGATTTAAGGTATGATCATGATAACCGCGGAATTGGATTCCGTCGTACATACAACCTAAGACTTTTGCTGTATCTGCAATGGATTCTTTATATCCAAAATGTGTATCTTGTGAATTGAGATATGTTGTATAAGCTCCTTGATCATGCGCTGCAATTTCAAATGCACAACGAGTTCTTGTAGATTGTTTTTCAAAAATTAATGCAATATTTTTTTTTTTTAAATATTGAATTTCTTTTTTTTCTTTTTTTTGTTTTTTTAAATCCAGTGAATAATTAATTAAAAATGTAATTTCTTTTTTTGTAAAATCTGAAAATTTTAAAAAATTTTTTTTATATAGTGTTTTCATAAAATAACTCTAATTTTTTTATAAATGCTATGAATTTCTTTAAATATTATTGTTTATTATATCAAAAATATACATATATTACAAAATTTGTTATCATTTAAAATAATCAATAAAAATTAATTTTTTTAGATATCTCTTATTAAAAACATGATTTTATATATCCTGCAAATATTGTATAATATCTATTATATTAAAAAAATTTTATTTTTTCTAATATTTTTAATAAGAAAAATTTTTATTAGATAATAAATATTTATTTGTGAACTTTTTTTATTTTTTTTTATAGGTTAGGTAGAATTTATGAATTTTTCTGTTTTTGTTAATTATGAGCCTGATAAATTAATTGACTGTATTGTTTTAGGTATTTTTGAATTAAATCCTTTTTCTTATTTACCAAATTTTATTAGTGATCAAGTTAAAATTTATATTTCAAAAATAATGAAATATGGTGATTTTCAAGGTCAGATAGGACAAACTTTAGTTTTATATAATGTTCCTACTATGACAAAAAAAAGAATTTTATTAATAGGATGTGGAAAAAATATTAACTTAAGTGAAAGTCATTATAAAAAGATAATTAAAGCATGTATTAAAAATTTAGTCAGTATTCGTGCAAAATATATATTATGTTCGTTAATAAATTATAATGTTTTACATTTAAATATGTATCGAAAAGTAAGATTTTTTGTTGAAATATCCAAAGAATTTTTAAATTTTTATGAATTTAAAAATTTTAAATTTTTGCATGAAAATCCAGATGATCAGCGATATTTTTTCTTATATATAGAAAATATAAAAAAATTAGCGATAATAAAATTAGCTATTAAGCATGTTGACGCTATTTTTAAAGGAATTATAAGAACTAAAAATTTATGTAATATGCCTTCGAATATTTGTAATGCTAAGTATTTATCAGAAAAGTCAAAAAGTCTACAGTTAGAATATCCAAATTTATTAAATACAAATATTATCAGTAAAAGAGAAATGGAAAAATTAAAGATGAATGCATACTTGTCTGTTTCGTATGGTTCATACAACGAACCATTTATGTCTATTATTAGATATACTGGTAATCCTGAGCGTAACAGCTATCCCATTGTTTTAATTGGAAAAGGGGTGACTTTTGATTCAGGTGGATTATCAATTAAACCATCAAGAAATTTGGATGAGATGAAATATGATATGTCAGGAGCGGCGACAGTATATGGTGTTATGACAACTATATCTGAATTACAATTACCTATTAATGTAATTGGTATTCTGGCGGGATGCGATAATATGATAGGACAAAATTCCTATCGTCCCGGTGATATAATTACTTCTATGTCCGGAAAAAAAATAGAGATATTAAATACTGATGCGGAAGGAAGATTAATTCTATGTGATGTTTTAACTTATTCAAATAGATTTAATCCTGGAATTATTATTGATATTGCTACATTGACCGGCGCTTGTACTGTCGCTTTAGGAGAAATTTATACAGGATTAATGAGTAATAATGAACAATTAGCTCAAGATTTAATTAATGCAGGTAAAATAAGTAATGATTTAGTATGGCGTTTACCTTTGCATACAAATTATAGTAAAGACTTGCAATCTTCTGTTGCAGATTTGAATAATTCCGATAAAGGATTAGCTGGAGCTAGTGTGGCTGCTTGTTTTTTATCAAAATTTGTTAACAACGATTTGTGGGCTCATTTAGATATAGCAGGTACAGCATGGTCATCTTCTAAAATGAAGGGTGCCACAGGAAGGCCGAATAAACTATTATGTGAATATTTGTTAAATAAATAAAAATTTTTTATTTAAAAATATATATTGATTATATAGATAAAGAATAAAATTGATTTTTTTTATCTTTTGGCATAGTTTATATTAATATAAATTTTTTAAATTACAACTATATAACGAAATAATTATGAAAAAAATATATAACCCTAATAGAATAGAAAAATATATTAAAAAGTGGTGGAATAAAAAAAATATTGTTAAAAAGAAGATTAATATTAGTAAAAAAAGTTTTTGTATTATGATGCCACCGCCTAATATTACTGGATCTTTACATATGGGACATGCTTTTCAACAAGCTATTATGGATTCATTGATTAGATATAATCATATGTTAGGTAAAAATGTTTTGTTTCAAATGGGTACTGATCATGCAGGAATTGCAACACAAATTGTAGTTGAAAATTATTTACGAGAAAAAAAAGGAAAGAAAAAAGGTACGTATTCTAGAAAAGAATTTATAAAAGAAACTTTAAATTGGAAAAAAAAATTTGAATCTAATATTTTATATCAAGTTCAACGTTTAGGTAATTTTATTAATTTTCATGATTCTAAGTTTACTCTAGATAAAAATTTTTCTAAAGCAGTAAAAAAAGTTTTTATTATGTTATATAAAGACGGTTATATTTATAAGAGAAAAAAATTAGTATATTGGGATCCATATTTGAAAACAGTAATATCTGATTTAGAGGTAGAGCATCGAATATTACCTAATACTATGTGGTATATAAAATATCCATTGATTTTTAAAAAAAATACAAAAAAACAAAAGAATATGTATTTAATTGTATCGACTACACGTCCAGAAACTTTTCTTGGAGATACTGCACTGGCTGTTCATCCGGATGATGTTCGATATAAGAAGTATATCGGTCAATATGTTTCAGTACCTCTTATAGGTCGGGTAATTCCTATAATAGCAGATAATCAGATTGATTCCAATAAAGGGACAGGATGTATGAAGGTAACTCCGGCTCATGACTTTCATGATTATCATATAGCAATTACTCATAAATTACCTATGATTAATATTTTTACATCAGAAGGAAAAATATTATCTCAGTTAGAATATTTTGATTATAAAGGAGAAAAAATAAATGAAGAAAAAATCGATATTCCTAACATATTAAGAAATATAGATAGATTCAAAGCTAGGAAAAAAACGATTTTTTTATTAGATAGTATATCTTTTATAGAAAAAAATGAATCATGTCAAAGTTCCATCCCGCATGGAGACCGTAGCGGAATGGTTTTAGAGCCGATGTTAACAAATCAATGGTATTTACGCGTTCAATCATTAGCAAAAACTGCTATTAGAGTAATTAAGGAAAAAAAAATTTTATTTATATCTAAACAATATCGAAACATGTATTTTTCTTGGATGAATAATATTGAAGATTGGTGTATTTCACGTCAAATATGGTGGGGACATCAAATACCTATTTGGTATGATCATTCGAATAATAATATGTATACCGGATATAATGAAAAGTCTATAAGAAAAGAGTATAAGATTCCAGATCATATTCTTTTAGAGCAAGATTCAGATGTTTTAGATACCTGGTTTTCTTCTAGCTTATGGACGTTTGCTGGATTAGGTTGGCCAACTGAGACTAAAAAATTAAAATATTTTCATCCTACTAACGTATTAGTATCTGGATTTGATATTATATTTTTTTGGATTGCTCGAATGATTATGATTACAACATATGTAATGAAAAAAGTTTATGGTATTGAACAAGTTCCATTTAAAGCAATATATATTACAGGATTAATTAAAGATGAAGACGGAAAAAAGATGTCGAAATCTAAAGGTAATACATTAGATCCATTAGATTTAATAGATGGTATTACGTTATCACAATTAATTGATAAAAGAAATAAAAATTTAGTTAAACCGAAATTATCTTCTCAAATAGTATTTCATACCACTAAACAATTTCCTAATGGAATTGAAGCATACGGTACTGATGCGTTGAGATTAACGTTTTTATCATTAACTTCTACTAGTCGAAGTATAAATTGGGATATGAATCGAATCAAAGGATATAAATATTTTTGTAATAAAATATGGAATGTTAGCCGATTTATATTTTTAAATATTTCAAAAAAGGTTGAAGAAAATAATTTACAAAATTCTTTTTTAGATCAATGGATATTATTAAAATATAATATATTACTTAAACAGTATCATATTTTTTTTAAAATTTATCGTTTTGATAAATTAATTTCTATTCTTTATCATTTTGTATGGCATGATTTTTGTGATTTTTATCTAGAAACTATTAAACCGATTTTACGTACTGGTTTAAGAAAGGAAAAAGAATCAGTTCAATATATTTTATCTTTTATTTTTTGCTCAATAATACATTTATTACATCCTATTATGCCTTTTATTACAGATATGTTGTGGAAAAATTTTAATGAGTTATATAATATTCCTGTACAACCAATTGTTTTAAATTCTTTTCCTATGTATGAAAATAATGCCTTTCCTCTTTATTTATTGCAATTTGTTACATGGATACAAAAATTAATATCAGTATTGCGAGTTATACGGGTTGATATTGGTGTGCAATATAATTTTACATTACCATTATATGTAAAATGTTTTTCGATGTTTAAAAAGATTTTTATAGAAGAGAATTACCATTTTTTAAAAAAAATTCTTTACTTAAAGAAAATTTTAATCATTATTAAATATCACCAAAAGTCTTCCTCACTTTTCAGAATTATTGATGATACTGAATTATTTATTCCAATTTCTAGTACTGTGAATATTAAGATAGAATTATTGCGATTACAGAAAAAGATTTTAGAAACTCGAGTTTTGATTAAGGGAATAATGGAAAAAGTAAAAAATAAAAATTTTCTTAAAAATGCTCCGGAAAATATTGTTTTTGAACAAAAAAGAAGATTACAAAAAAACTCTATTATTTATAATATCTTAAAAAAACAAAAAAAATTTTTATTGTACCAAAAAAAATAAATTTGCAAAAGATCTTAATAAAAATTTAATAATCATTTTATATGCTTATATTTTTTATTTTTCAGTAAATAAGGATAAATTCATGTTAAGAAAAAAAAAAATTATTTCTAATAAAATATTAAAAATTATTTATCAACATGATTATACAAAACGTACGATTATATCATTATATAAATATTTTAAGATACATAATCCGATAATATTGTTAGATTTTATTAAAATAGAATTAAAAAAATATGATGTACTTGGGAGAATTTATATAGCAACAGAAGGAATCAATGTACAAATTAGTACGCCAGATATTTACATGAAGAATGTTATTTATTTTTTTAAAAATCTTAATATTCATTTAAAGAATATCTGTATTAATTATTCGATTGTCAATCGAAGTATGGCGTTTTGGAAACTACAAATTAAAATACGAAAACAGCTTGTTGCTAACAATATTCATGACATACCTATTTTAACAGATTCATTTAAAAATTATTTAAATGCATTTCAAGTAAATAAATGTTTTTTTGATAAAAATACAATATTTGTAGATATACGTAACCATTATGAATATGAAATTGGGCATTTTCATCGTTCTTTAGAGATACCTTCTAATACATTTCGTGAACAGTTAGATAAATTACCAATTTTTTTAAGACTATACCAAAATAAAAAAATTGTTTTGTATTGTACAGGTGGAATACGTTGTGAAAAAGCTGCCGCATTATTAAAAAAATATAAGTTTAAAAATATTTATCAAATTTATGGAGGTATCTTAAGTTATATTAATCAAACGAAAACTTATAATTTACCAATGTATTTTAAAGGAAAATTATTTGTTTTTGATTCACGCATGGCAGAACGCATAACTAATGATGTTGTTTCTATTTGCAAAAATTGTCAAAATATAACAGATAGTATGCATATTAATTGTTTAAATAATGTATGTCATCGTTTATTTATTCAATGTGAAAAATGTTCTAGAAAACTGAAATCGTATTGTTCTAAACGTTGTTTAAATTTTTCATAATATTAATAAAAAATTCTATACTTTAATATGAAATCTTCTTTTTTAATATAATAAAATATTAATGTTAATATTCAAGAAAATTTTTTTTATTTTTTTTCTTTTTCTAATTTTTCCCAATTTTTAAAGGTTTTTTTTAATTTCTTTTTTTCTTTATTTAATTTTTGATAGACTATTTTAATATATTTTTGATCATGATGATAAAAATCACAATGGTTTATTTCTTGATTTATCTTTTTAATATTATTTTCTATGATATTAATATCTTTAAATATGTTTTGTAATTCTTTTTTTAATTTAATGCGCATAGCTCTTTTTTTAATTTTATATTTTTTATCTTCTATTTTTTTTTGCATGACTATTTTTTTTTGACGGGATAATTTTTTATCATATTCATTAATTTGATTAAGATGAATATGAATATTACCTTCTTTATCAAAATATAAAATTTTGTTAGATACTTGATTAATAAAATAACGATCATGGCTAGCAAAAATTATTGTTCCGTTATAACTGATTAAAAATTTTTCTAAAAATGATAACATTTTAAAATCTAAGTGGTTCGTAGGTTCATCAAGTATTAAAATATTACTTGGTTTAAAAAATAATTTTAATAGCAATAAACGACTAATTTCTCCACCGGATAAAGATTTTGCAGGAGCATGTATTTGATCTTCAGAAAAAAGAAACTTTTTTAAAAGTCCAATAATTGTATAATTTTTTTTCTCGATTTTAATGCTATCTTTACCATATGAAAGATTCTCTAAGACTGTTTCTTCTTTTTTTAGTAAAGTATATTCTTGATCTAGTTCTTCTATTTTGATTTGATTTCCGTATTTTATATTGCCTTTTGTTGGTTTTAATTGTTTTAATAGTATTTTTAGTAAAGAGGTTTTTCCACAGCCGTTAGATCCTATTAACGCAATTTTTTCTCCATATAAGATTTTATTAGAAAAATTTTTTATTATACAAGTATTATTATATGCTAAATGAATATTATTTATAGAAATCATTATCCGATGGGTTTTATTTAATACATTTTTAATATTTGGATATTGATTATTATATTGGTTTTTATCATTCATTAGCTTTATAGTATTTTGCATATCTTTAATTTTTTTTAATTGTTTGATATTTCTTTTGGTACGACCTTTAACTCCTTTTTTGCTTTTTTTATCTTGTTTTTGAAATTCAATTTTAAATTTTTTATTCTTAATTTTTTCAATTTTGATAAAGATATCTTTTTTTTTTATAAATTTTTCATATTTATTTTCTTTCCAGTTAGTTAACGTTTTATTATTTAACTCAATGATATTTGTTGAAACATTGTTAATAAATGAACGGTCATGAGAAACGAATAATACACTACCAGAAAATTTTTTTATATATGATTCTAACCAGATAATACTTTTTGTATCAAGGTGATTAGTAGGTTCGTCAAGTAATAAAAGATGAGACGAAGGAGATAAAATTTTAATAAGAGAAATTTTTTGTAAATTACCACCGGATAAAGATGATAGTATAGAATATTTTTTTAAGGATAATTCTTTCATTAATTTATTAATGATTATATATTTCTGCCATAGATTTTTTTCTTTAATTTTTGATTGTAAAAATAATATTTTTTTTTCATATATATGTTTTTCTATTATTTTTTTATTTTGAAGTAAATTATCATACTGTGATAAATAATTTGATTTTTTTTCTATGTTCTTGTACATGTTATGATAAATTGTTTCATCGGTTCTGAGGGGTAATTTTTGCGATAAATATTTTATTTTAATTTTTTTTTTCTTTTCAATAAGACCTTGATCTAATGGTATTTTTTCATAAATTATTTTTAATAGTGTAGATTTTCCAGCTCCATTATTACCTAGCAAACAAATTTTTTCTTTTGGATTTATTATTAGATTTATGTTTTTTAAAAGATATTGGTTATATAATTTGAAATATCCGTTTTTTACTTTTACTATCATTTTAGCATCCTATATTTTTATAATGATTTTTATTATTTTTTTTTTAAAAAATTTATTAATTTATGTAATCCTTATTTTAATAAATAATTTTATGACATATATTTAGTATAATATAATACTTTAAGTATAAAAAAAAATATTTTTTTTATTTTTATCAAGAATTTATTTTTTTTATTTTTATATTATTTAATTTTATTTTTTAAATATTATTTTTTCAACAATAATATTATTTTTTAAATTGACTATATCTAATATCACTATATTATAGTTTAAAAGCCTTATTATAAAATTTTATTTTTAATGTTTTAATAAAAATACTTCTAAAAAAAATATGAAAATCTCTATTTTGACCAGTATATATAAAAATTTTATAGGAGAAAAATCATGTCTGTTTTATCTATATATGATATTTTTTTAACTGATTCATATATCAATAAAAATATTACTATTAATGGATGGGTACGTAGTAGAAGAGATTCTAAAAAAGGAATTTCCTTTTTAAGTGTTTATGACGGTTCTTGTCATAATATTATTCAAATCATTGTAAAAAATTCGTTAGATAATTACTATACTGAAATTTTGAAATTAACTATTGGATGTTCAGTAAAAGTGCAAGGAGTTTTACAATACTCTCGTGGAAAATTACAAAAATATGAAATTTTTGCTAAAAAGATTATAGCATTAGGATGGATAGAAAATCCTGCATTATATCCTATGTCTGCAAAGAAACATACTATGGAATATATGAGAAACTTTTGTCATTTGCGTTCTAGAACTAATTTATTTGGAGCTATTACAAGAATTAGAAATGTTGCTTTTCATGCAGCACATAATTTTTTATATAAAAAACAGTATTTTTGGATTTCTACCCCGATTATTACAAGCATTAATACCGAAGGCGCGGGATCAATGTTTAAGGTTTCGATGTTAGAAGCGCAAAATATTCAAGATAAAAAATTATTTAGTAATGATATAAAAAAAGAATTTTTTAATAAAAAAGTATTTTTAACGGTTTCCGGGCAATTAACTTTAGAAGCATATGCTTGTGCTTTATCCAAAGTTTACTCTTTTGGACCTACTTTTCGTGCAGAAAATTCAAATACAAAAAGACATTTAGCAGAATTTTGGATGTTAGAAGTTGAAACTGCTTTTGCTAATATAGATGACATTTCTAAATTCTCCGAAAAACTATTAAAGTATATTATATCTACCGTCTTAAAAAATAGTCTAGTTGATCTTTTGTTTTTACAAAACAATCTTGATTCAAATATTTTATCACGTTTAAATAATTTTATTAATATTCCTTTTATTAATATTAATTATAGTGACGCGATTAAAATTTTATTAAAAAATTCTTATAAAATAAAAGAAGAAATATTGTGGGGTAATGATTTATCAATTCTTCAAGAAAAATATTTGGTTGAAAAATATTTTAAAAGGCCTATTATAATACGTAATTATCCAAAATCTTTGAAAGCATTTTATATGCGTATTAATTCAGATAATAGAACAGTATCGGCAATTGATGTATTGATCCCGTTAGTCGGTGAAATTATTGGCGGGTCCGAACGTGAAGAGCGTTTGCCATTATTAAAAAAACGTATAAATGAAATGGGATTAAATAAAAATGATTATATTTGGTATCAAGAATTAAGAAAATATGGAACGGTTCCACATGCTGGTTTTGGTTTAGGTTTTGAACGATTAGTTATGTATATTACAGGAATTAAAAATATTCGTGAAGCAATACCTTTTCCCAGAACTGCAAAAAATGCTGACTTTTAATCGTATTAGATATATAAAATATATTAAAAAAATATTTTTTTACCATTTTTCAAAATAGTAAGAGAGATAATTTTTTTATAACTATGATTATTATGTTAAATATAATAAATTAATCATAAAATTTTCGAGATAGTAGTATCTGTACATATATAAATAAATTTATGATAATAGACTGTTTTTTTTACAATTTCGTTAAATAAAAATTAATACCATTGATTATAAAATGATTTAATTATAAATATTGTTATATTTTTTTCCTAAAATAATAAAAAATTATAATTATGTGAGATAGATTTTGTAATGTAATCGATTTTTTTATCATACGTACGTATACTACGATATATTATATAAAGGTATTATTTAAATAAAAATTTTTTTTAGAGAAATTATTTTCAAAAAATAATCTCAATAAAATAAAGATGAAACTGATAAAAAATTAAATTTCTTTAGATCAATAAAATTTAATATTAAACCAGAATCTTCAAATATTTTCCTTTATGTATTTTTAAGTAAAATTTTTACAATTAGTAAAATAAACATTTTAATTTTATTAATATAATAATGGTTAATTTTTATAAAAAATTATAAATTTTATTATTATACAAAAATATTAACAATCCTTTTATTTAATATAATTTATATTATAGAAAAAATGAATATTCCGGATTTTTTATTTTGATACTATATTTTTGATAGTATCGGGCCTAGATATTGACCACCGAGTATATGAAGGTGTATATGTTGAATTTCTTGACCTGAATCAGGATTGCAATTCATAATTAATCTATATCCACTTATATTAATTTTTACCATTCTTGTAATTTTAATAGCTGCATAATACATGTACATAAGTATTTTTTTATTTTTTTGATTAATTTCATCTAAAGATGTGATTAGAATATTTGGAACGACTAAAATATGTATAGGTGCTTTTGGAAATAAATCTTTAAATGCTGTAACATATTGATCTTGATAAATTAATTCTGATTTTATTTTTTTATTAATTATCTTTTGAAAAATATTATCTTGATTCATAATTTTAAATTTTTTCCTTTTTTTTTGAAAATCATTTTAATTAATTTTATTTTTTAGCTTAAATAATGTAAAAAAATTTTTTTGAAGAACCGAAGTAAAACTCAAAAAGTCCATTTTAATATACTTAGCAATATATTTTGCTATATAAATTAAAAAAGATGGTTGATTTTCTTTATTTCTTACTGGCTCCGGGGATAAATAGGGTGAATCAGTTTCTATTAAAAGACGATTTATAGGAATAAAATTTAATATTTTCCTTAAATAATCTGCGTTCTTAAAGGTTATAATACCAGAAAAAGATATATAAAAACCTAGATCTAGTAGTTTTCTAGCCATTTCTATATCTTCATTAAAAGAATGTAATATTCCAGATATTTCTTGTTTACAATCTGAATAAAGTGCATCAATTGTTTCTTTTTTGGAATAACGGCTATGTACAATAATAGGTTTTTTTAATTTTTTTGATATATATATATGTTTTTTAAATAATTCAATTTGTTTTTTTTTTTTTGAAGATCGATAAAAATCTAACCCTGTTTCACCAATAGCAATAACATTATTTTTTTGAGAAAATTTTTCTACATTTATAATATCTGATTTTTTGTGTTGATAATTTGGATGTAATCCGCAAGATAAAAAAATATTACTTTGATTTTTAATAAATTTTTTAAGATTTTTAAAATCTTGAATAGAAGTAGAAACCGCTAAAAATCTTTTTATATTTTTTTTTTCTGATTCTTCTAAGACAGATTCAATATTTTTATGAAGAGTTTTATAATTTAGATTATGAATATGGCAATGAGTATCAATTAAAAACATTTTTTTTCCATAGATAATTTATTTTTTATTGTTGAGTAAATAATTCCAACATAATGTTTGTTCAGTTAACATTAATTTTTTATCAATATAAGGAATTTTTTTTAATATATATTGACATTTAATCCAGGACATTAAATTTTCATAAAGATTCTCTAATTCTATTTTTTTAGATAATTTTTTAATTAAATCATATTGATCAGGATTACATAAAACATCTTTTTTTTTAAATATATTAAATTTTATTACATCTATCAGCAAATGACATATCCATGTAATTAGAAGAGATGTATTATTATAGTACAAAAGTGAAAATAATACATTAATATCTTGATCAAGAACATAGTTTTTAATAATATTCATGAGCTTTTTTCTTTGTAATATTTGAGATCCATTTAAAAATAGATGAGATTTTATTAGCGAATATTTATTAATACAAAAAGCAGTCTTAATTTCTTGATTTGATTTATTTTTATTTTTTTCTTGTAACCATAAAATAGAATTATTTTTATTTAGAGAACGAATATAATATATTGTAGCTCGGCTTTTTAATGTATTATGAATTTTTTCCAAATTATTGGTAGATAAAAAAAAAGCGTGTTTTTAGGAGGTTCTTCTAGTGTTTTTAATAATGCATTGTTTGCTTCTATAGTAATGTTTTGGATCTTTTTAATATATACTATTTTTACGCCTCCTTGTTGTGAAGTTTTCTGAATGTTGATGATAATTTGACGTATATCATCAATACTAATTTTTTTTTTTATTTTATAAATATTTTTTTGGTATAAGTCTGGATGATTTCTTTTTTTAATAAAAATACAAGAAGTACATTGGTTACAAGAGTGGAGTTTATTTTTTTTTAAACATAATAACCATTGACTGACTTTATAAATTAATTGAGAGACACCCATCCCTGGATATGCATGAATTAAAATAATAGGATGTAATTTTTTATTTATATATTTCATTACAATATTTTTATATTGTTTTTTTAGCCAAGGATAATTTTTCATTATATTTTTATATAATTTAATGTATATGTGTTTTTTATAGAAAAAAAAGAATTAAAATATTATTTCTTTCTATGTTATTTTTATTATAAATTTTTCTTTTTTAATATATATATTATAATATATGATATTAAAACATTGATCAATATTATTTTTTTTTTATTATTTTTGTAATGAAATCTATAAAGTTTTCAACAGTCTTTATATGATTGATATTTATATCAATAATATCAATTTTAAATTCATCTTCTACTAACATAATTAATTCTACAAAATCTAAAGAGTCGGCTTGAAAATCATTTGAAAAATTACTTTTTAAAGAAATTTTATTTTCTTTCTTTTGAAATTGTTTTGCGAGAATTTTAAAAATTCTATTCGTAATATTATTCATATTTATATCTCAATTTTTTCACAAGGTTTATTTTTTAAAATATATAATTTATTTTTTAATGAATTCTATTAGGTAAATTATGGCATATATATACCACCATTAACATGTATTGTTTGTCCGGTTATATATGATGATTTTTTAGATAATAAAAATTTGACTACATGAGTAATATCAGCTGGTTTTCCAAACTTTTTAGTTGGTATCTTCCGTATGATTTCTCTTTTTTTAGAGAATAAAATTTTTTTTGTCATATCTGTTAAAATATATCCTGGAGCTATTAAATTCACTGTAATATTTCTAGAAGCTACTTCTAGCGCTAGAGATTTTATAAATCCTACTAGTCCTAATTTAGAAGCAGCATAATTAGTTTGTCCAATTTGTCCGATATATCCGATTACTGAATTAATAACAATAATACGTCCAAATTTTTTTTTCAGCATATATGGTAAAATCACTTTAGAAAGGCAAAATATTGAACATAAGTTAACTGTTATTACATTATTCCATTCTTTTATAGTCATATTCATTAATAAATTATCATTGATAATTCCTGAATTATGAATTAAAATATCTATTTTTCCTATTTCTTTCATAGTATTTTGGATAGTTACTTGAGCATTATTATAATTTAAAAAATTTACTTGAATCGCTCTACCTTGTTTATCCAACATTCTTTTTATTATTTGGATTCCTTTATTAGTTTTTGCGGTTCCAATTACATAGATGCCTAATTTTATTAATTGTAAAGCTATATTTTTTCCTATTCCTCGACTAGCTCCTGTCACTAAAGCAATTTTATTTTTTTTTTTCATTATTCTTGATAATATCAATGGTCGATAAAAGATAATCCTTTGAATTTATAGATAAATTGATTAATTTCTTAGTCGAAAGATATGAATTTCTAAATGTATTATTTAAATTAATATTTATACAATATTTAATTTGACTAGAAATAATTTTTTTAATAATTTTAGTCCACTTGACTGGTTTATAAAATTGTTTAATTATTGCTTGATATATTTCTTCTTTTGATAACAAAAAAGAAGCTTTAACATTTTCAATAATAGAGCATTGACCTGATAAAATTTTTATTTTATTTAAATGATAAGAAAAAATTTTTGAAATTTTTTTCATTAACAGACAGTGCATACTAAAATAAATAGGTAATTTTATAATATGTTTTGCGCCATGTTTTTTACATATTTTATTAGCTTTTATTACCGCGAGACTGTGCCCGGTTATAACTGTTTGTATATCTGTATTAATACATGAAACAAATACTTTTTTTTTATATCCGGACACATATAGACAAATTTTTTTTATTATTGGTAATTTTAATCCAATTATGACATAAGTTAAATATTTTTTATTTTTTTTTTTAGATTTTATAATCTTATCACGTATTTTAAGTATTTTTAAGCCATCTATAAATTTTATAGAATGATTACATATTAATGCTGAATATTGACCAATACTATGACCTGCCATAATATTAGGAAAAAGATCAGATGACTGTTGTAACCACATGCGAAACATTGCTACTGAAGATATTAAAATAAAATATTGAAATTCTAGCTGATTTTTTTTATTAGGATAATACTCTTGAAGAATTTTTTTTAGTATATCATATTTTAAAAAATCAGACGCTTCTTGAAATGTTCTTTTAATTATAGGATATTTTTTTAGTAATAAAAATAATATATTGGGATTATATAATCCTTGTCCCGAAAAAATAATGGCAAATTTTTTCATATTTTATAAAATTTAAAAAGATTTTCAGACTAATATAAATGATAAAAAGAAAATTTTATATATAGTATTAATATACTGATTAATTAATATAAATTATTTTTTAATTAGAAAAAAATTATATTAATAATTGGAAGTAACTTTATTAGGTAATCTTATTTTTTATAAAGTTTTTTTGTTTTTTTCCTCTATAAAAACCTGTTTTAGTAATATGATGACGAATATGGAATTCTTCTGATATTTTATCTTGAGATAATTTTTTTAATGATATATGATCATGAGATCGTCTCATTCCTCTTTTAGATCTACTTGGTTTACTTTTTTGAACAGCCATAATTTTTTCCTATTTACTTTAACAATATAAATGAATTATTGAATTTTTTTTTATTCATTTTTTCTTTATTCAAAATTTTCATAATAAAATATTTTATGTAGATATATTTTGAGCAAAAAAATCTATATAATTTTTAAAAGTTTTATTTAAAGGTGCATATATACAAATTTTTTTTTGATATTGGGGGTGCATAAAAATCATAGTTTGAGCATGTAATAATAATCTTTTTTTATTTATTTTTTTTATTTCTTCAGATTCCTTTATTTTTTTTGTACTATATTTTTCGTCAAAAATTATTGGAAAACCAGAATAGGCAGCATGTACACGAATTTGATGCGTTCTTCCGGTAATCGGTATAATTGATACTAAAGTAGTATTTAGATAATATTTTTTTACAATAAAAATTGTTTGTGAAGATTTTCCGTTTTGATGTACTCGAACTTTATTTTTATCATATATATTTTTCGTTTTTAATAAAGGAAGATCTATTATTTTCTTATTTTTTGGCCAGTGCCCTTGTACAATAGCAGTATATTCTTTGTAAATTTTTTTTTCACGTAATTGTTGGTGCATTATTTTTAATATTGAATTTTTTTTAGCTAAAATTAAAATTCCTGATGTATCTTTATCTAGACGATGTACTAATTCTAAAAAAAATAGGTCTGTACGTATTACGCGAAATATTTCTATAATTCCTGATGTGATTCCGCTACCTCCATGAACAGCAATACCAGTAGGTTTATTTATAATTAATAAATATTCGTCTTCATAAATAATATGTTTTAAAAAAAAATTAATAGTAGATTTGTTGTACGTTCGTTTTTTTTTTTTAATTATTGGTATTTTAATAGAAAATAATGTAATAATATCTTTTTTTTGTAATTTATAATTAGGATTTATTTTTTTTTTATTAAGTCGAATCTTTCCTATTCTTAAACAACGATATATCATACTTTTTGGTAAATTTTTAAATTTTTTAAATAAAAAATTATCTATTCTTTGAGTTGATATATTTTCATTTACAATGATTTTATATTTTGGAACAATTTTTTTTTTCTTTTTTTGGTTATATAGCATCATTTTTCATTTTTATAAAAAATTAATTTTTATTATTGCTTTTTTAATAAGTTTTTTTAATATCATATCATATTTAACCTAAGATTTTTTTATAATATATATTTTGATTTGATTATCTTTTTTTTTAATAATATTTTTTTTGTTTTTTTTTTATTTTAAATATTAATATAAATTATTCAGAAGATGAATTATTTATTTTTAATAAATTTAATTAAATTTTGATGTATCTATTTGTATATTTTCGATACACGATAACATTTTAAGTTGTGATAATTTATTTTCTGGAAGAGTAATTTGTATTGTATATAAATCAACAATTTTGCTTTGCATGGGATAATTTTTATTAATAACTTGATATATTTCTTCTGTTAAAGCGCTATTTTTATTTAGTACATGAAATAAAATTTTTTGTTTTTTTGTAGAGTGTGGTAATTTTTTTTCTAAAATAGCTCCTTTCTTGATTTCTATATTAGTATAGTTATTTTTTTTATATGAATTTTTCATATTTAATGTATTAGAAATAAAAGGGATTTTTCCGTATGCAATAGCATATTTTATGTTATCCAATCCATATAGCGGAGTGAGTAATAATATTCCTCCTTGTAGATTGGTTGCGTTTCCGATTGATGAGATTGATAAATTCATTTTTTGTCCTACATAACTCCATGATGGAGTAACTGTGGTCACTATGACTGCAGCTATATTTCTTGTTTGAGTGTTATATTCGTTGTTAATATTAATGCCTAATTTTAAAAATATATTTATTAATAATTTTTTTGCAAATGATGTCGTTGTTATTTGATCTCCAGTTCCATTTAAACCAATAATTAAACCATATCCTAATAATTGTGTTTGATGATTTTGTGATACTTTAATTAAATTTTTAATTTTTTCTGCTAAAATAGCGGGATGTATTACGTAAATAGATAAAATAACTAAAAAAATATATTTATATTTCATTAAATGATTCATAAAAACCTTTTATAACTGTGAATTTTTTATTATGGTATGAAACATTTTTATTGATAGTTCAATAAATGATTTCAAGAAGTTTTTTAAGGTCTCAGTTTTTGTTATTTTATGAATAGTAGGATGATGATATTTATAACAAATTTTACAGTTTGCAATATGAGCTGAAGAAATAAAATTATTTTTATCAATATTTTCAGGATTAATAATACCAGAAAAATATATATCTTCAGTACTACTATTTATTATAATAATTTTTTTTCCTAATACCTCTAAATACCCGTTAGGTAAAATTTTCTTAATAATTCCTGTAATTGTACCTGTAATAACATTATTTGCAAATGCATTATCTTGATGTAAAAAAGATTGTTTATTATGCGTATCTATGTTTGGAGTATCTATAGCATCTTTTGGGACTGGAAAAAAAGATTTCATACTATTACGAAATACAGAAAATATTCCCGTGTTACTTTCTTTTTCTCGTTGACAATGATCTGATGAGCTGTTTGAAGCTTGTATATTTTCCTTTAAATTAATGATAATTAGATCGCCGATTTGATATTTTTTTTTTTCTGCATACCAAGATTGGTAAATTTGTGGTTTTTTTTTCAAAATATTTATATGTTTATTAACTGATTGTGTAAAAGTTATTCTATTTTTTAATTTTTTATTATAGTTTATATAAAAAATTATCGAAAATATTAACACAAAACATATAAAAATTTTTTTATATTTAATTGAGAATAACTGAAACACAGATACAATACCTCCTAATTTTTTTAATTTTATATTTAAGATGATTTTTAAAACATTTGTTCAATTCTAGTTAGCACTTTACTATTAATGTCATAAGTTTGGGTTTTTTGTATTTAATTCACCAATTTTTTTATCATATTGACTTTACATTTTTTTAAATAACCTTAAAGAATTTTTTTTGGGATTCTTTATTCTTATAGAGTTCTAATAAATTTAGTATTATTATATATAATTGATTTTGTTTATTGAGATCAATTATTTACAATATATTCTAATTTATTAAAATTATTACATTTTACTCATTGCATTTTTCCAATCTCAATATTGTTTTTAATTTATTTTATTAATTGTCATACTAAATCATCCTTTATATAATTATTTTTATTACTAATTTTAAGAATCGTTATGAAGGGAAAAAAGAGATAATCCCCATTCTTTGTAACTATTCTTCAGTATTATTACTTTATATGTATCATCTTTTTTTAAATACGATTTTTACATTTTTTAATTAAATTTGAAAAAAATTTTTTTATGAATAGCAAGAGTTTTCCAAGACTCTTTTTCTAATTGGTGTTCTGAAATATCTATTCTATAGAAATTATCTTTATTCTTATTCTTAATTTAATTGGAGATATTTTTTTTATCTTTATTTTTGGATATATTTCTGCTTGAATAGATAGAATTTTTTTATATAGATTCATGACTTTTTAAAACTAAATTTTTATTTATATTTGCTAAATTATTTTCTATGTTATTTAAACTAATTAGCTAGGTATCTAGACCATTTTTTAATACTCAAAAAAAATAGATTTATAGGTGATTTTTTTTTTCCTTATTTTATTTTTCAGATACTTCTTTTAAGAATATATTGGTTTTTTCTTAATTTTTATTAGTGTTTGATTCTACTGTTATATTTGCTTTTATATTTCTTGCTGTGCTTAATGTTTTAATTAAATTTGCAGTTAAATCTTCATCACTTTCCGGATGTATATGATACGGCATATTACCGATCATAATTTCAGATTCATTTTCTTTATATTTTTCTAATCCAGAAGGATTTAAATCGCAAAATTTACTATTTTTTCTTACGGTTACATCTGAATCATCTAAAAGAATAGATTTTATTTTACTTAAAAAAATATTTTTTTTAGAATCGCTATTTTCTTTAGAAACAATAATTGTATAATCTGGTTGAATAACAACATCATAACCATTTTTAATCATGATTATATTATTATCTGTATCTAATAAGCGAAATTTATCTATCACTAATTCTCTTTTTTTATTAATTTTCACAGGTTCATTTAAACTAATACGAATAAAAACTTCTTTTCCTTGATCGTCTAATGCTGAAAAGAAATTATTTTTATGCATGATGGTATCGCATAATAATTCGATATCTTGTTGTATTACTTCTTCTTGTGTATCTGGATTATTATATCTGTCACTAGTACTTGGTAGATCGCTATATGGATCTGGAGTTTCATCAAAAAGAAAATTAGATTGGAAATTAGGTGTAGAAGAATTGTCGATATTATTTAATAAAATTTTTTTTTCAGTTAAATTACGATTTATAGACATTAACATAGAATTGAAAATTTTATTCATAAAATAATACTCCATAGTTTTAGTATTTTTAAAAATGATTTTACATTTTTAAATATAGTCTGTGAATATAAAATAAATCATTGAAAATTTATTATCATAATTATTTACTGCGAGCTTCTTAAACTTTTTTTTATGTGACTAATGTTATTATATTGCACCAACTAGAAAAACTCAATATAATCAATGTATATTTTATGTAATGATAATATTTTTAAAATAAGTATTTTAATAGTTTTTAATTTTTCTAAGTGAGTATAGTTATTATTATTGGTATTTATATTAGCGTTTTTTTTATTAAAAATATTTATATTAAAAGATTCTATAAAACCTTTTTGATTAGTAAAAAAATGATTATTTTGATCTATATATCTTGTACAGACTTTTTTTTTATTACTTGAGAAACATAATAACCCTTCGATGTTCTTTTTTTTTCGTTAAGATAAAAATTGAAAAATAGGTATTTTTTCAATCTGCGGATGATATTTTTCGTTTTTATCTTTAAAAAAAATTTCTAAACTTTCTAATTTATTAACTTTCTAATTTCATTATTAACTACTTGAACGATTATGGATGAAACTGTAATATCATATGTATCTAATGATATAATCATACAAATTATATCCCAATTATATCAAAAAATATTTTTTCTCTTTTTTTGATTGAGGCAATACATTTTTGGTATATAATAGAATTTTTTAAAAATTTTAATCTTTCTATATCTAAATCATTATTTTTTATAAATTCTTTTGAGTTATTTTTTAATAAAACTTTTTTTTTTCTTGGTATTAATTTTATTTTAGAATAATCCATTAAAAAATTTTTATTTTCTATATTTTTCTGTCTTTCTTTAACTGCTGCTATAAATTCTTTTTTAAAATTGATATCTTTTGCTTGATAATTTTTTGTATTTATATTAACTATATTAGATACAATGAGGCTTTGTTGGTAAAGTAATAAATTTATTGCGATTTTATCTAATTCAAAAATTTTCCAGAGCGTAGAAAACATAATCATCCTCAAATATTTTTTATATTATTTTATAAATCTAGAATTGTAAATTATTTTTACGAATATTTTTAAGAAAAAATTATTTTTTATTTTTTACAAAAGGTTACATATATCATTTATAGATATAAATTTTTTTATATAATATTTTTTTTAGTAGAATAATCTTTTTTAGTTATATGAGATAAAAAATAAAATTTTTTTAAAGAAAATTATTGTTATCAAATTTATATAATTACATTTTATTTATTTTATTTTTGGAAAATAATATTTTTAATATAATAAATTTAAGATAACATATTATAATAACAAAATCGATCAATCTATTATCTAAATATATTAATTAATTATTAAAAATTATTTTTTTTAAATTTTTTGAAGATAGAACTAAAAATTAAATTTTTATTTTTGACATTTGATAAATTCACGTAAAAGTATCATTTGTATTTAGGTATAGTATAAGAGAAATTTTTATCATAGCAAGATTTTAATTAGATAAAATCTAATATGAAATAATGTCATTTTATTTTAATATATTTAATAGATATTATGATAAAATCAGAATATCTATTAAATATATTTTAAAAATAATTTTTTTCATTTTATAATATAATTCTTATATACGCTATTAGAGTTTATTTTTTACATAGATTATTGAGATAAATGATAGAGTTTAAATAATATATGAATAATTTCTTTATTTTATTCTTTGAAACCATAATTTTTTATAATAAGTAATAATCATAAATAGAAAAAATTACTTAATATATATATATTTTATGTATTTAAATATATAAAATGTTAATTAATGTATATTATAAAATATCATTTTTTTTAATAGTTGATAACTAATAGTGAATAATTATCGAAAGTAAAAATGACCAAGGTTATACACAATGAATCTTTTGAAATCTTTAGTATCAATGAGTATTGTTACTTCCGGTTGTCGTATTTTAGGATTTGTTCGAGATTTTTTAATTGCATATACATTTGGTGCGTCTGTTGAAACAGATGTATTTTTTTCGATTTTTAAAATACCAAATTTACTTCGTAGAATTTTTGCGGACGGTGCTTTTTCACAAGCGTTTATACCAGTTTTATCAGAATATAAAACGCATTATAAAGAAAAGTTTATTAAAGAATTTATTTCTAATATTTTAGGAATGTTAATATTATCATTAACATTATTAATTTTTATAGGTATGTTTTTCCCGTCAGCGATTGTATTAATGACATCACCAGGTTTTTCTAATGAAAAATGTAAACTTAATTTAGGAATTCAATTATTTAAAATTATTTTTCCTTATATTTTTTTTGTTTCTATATCATCTTTTATTTCATCTATTTTATATACATATAATAGTTTTTTAATACCTTCTTTTTCTCCAATATTACTTAATATTAGTGTAATATTTTTTACATTATTAAGTTCATTTTTAAAAAATTCTTATTTTCAACCGCAAATATTATCTTTGGGGTGGGGTGTAATTGTTGGAGGAATATTGCAAATTTTATATCAGCTCCCCACGCTAAGTATTAAAAATATGTTAGTGTTTCCTAAATTAGATTTTTATAATATTGGTTTGCAAAGAGTATTAAAAAAAATTGCACCAGCTATTTTAGGAGTTTCAGCAGGACAAATTTCTATCGTTATTAATAGTGTGATTGCATCTTTATTTAATTCTGGATCTATATCATGGTTATATTATGCGGATCGATTAATGGAATTTCCTATTGGTGTGTTAGGCGTTTCAGTAAGCACGTTAATTTTTCCAAAATTAATTAAGTATCACACATTAGAAACTGATAAAGAATATTCTCGATTATTGGATTGGGGATTAAGAATTTCTTTTGCGCTCGCTCTTCCTAGTACAGCTCTTTTAGCTATTTTATCTAAACCTTTTATTATTTCTTTATTTGAATACGGTCATTTTGTTGACGTTGATACTATTATGACACAAAAAATATTATTATGTTATACATTAGGGATTACTGCTTTAATGGCTATAAAAGTATTATCAACAGCATTTTATTCCATTAAAGATGTTATAACACCAATGAAAATTTCTTTTGTTACATTATTTATTACACAAATCATGAATATTTTATTTGTTTTTTTCTTAAAACAATCTGGTTTAGCATTATCAATTAGTATATCAGCATGGATTAATGCAATTTTATTATTTATCGCTTTATGTAGGACAAAAAAATTTCATTTACAACCTGGTTGGTCTCTTTTTTTCTTTAGAATATTGTTTTCAACAATAATAATGTCATTATTTTTATGGTTTATTTTATATTTTATTTCTTCTTGGAGTATCGGTAATATAGTAGTTCGTATCACTCGTATTTTTTTTATTTGTTTATTAAGTAGCGGTGTTTATTTAATAGCATTATGGTTTACTGGTATAAATTTAAAACATTTTTCTTATATAATATATGATTAAAATTCTATGGTAATGTAATATTTATTAAATAAAATGATTATTTTTAAGTTTTTATGTATTTTATTTTTAATAAAAAGTAACTTTTTTAATTTAATATTACTACCATTAATAATTTTTTATATAGATATATTTTTTTAAGAAATTATATTTTTTATAGAGTGATACTAGAAAAACGCTAATATTTTTTTTTAATATTTTGAATACTCAAAAAATAAGCATCAAAGTATATGTATGAAGTTATTTAATAAGGATGTCCGTATTAAATATTCATTTAAAATTTTTGGAGTTTATATATGGTTAAATTAGCGTTTGCTTTTTCAATTTTATTTGTTAGTTTAATAAATCCTAATACTCAGGCATCGATATTAAGTCAACAAAAATGGTATACAGGTATAAATTCAGGAGCTTCAAATATTAAAGACACTTTTAAACAATATCATAATTTTTATCAAAATAATTATTATGAAATTATAAGAAATCTATTAAAGTTAAATTATAGTTTTTTTCTTGGATATAAAATTAACCCCTATCTTAGTGTAGAGGTTTTATCACGTCTTGCTGGAAAAATGCCTCAAACAGTAAAATTTCAAATGCCAAAAATATTTTTTTCTGATATCGAGTATACAACAAAATTAGTTCTTCCGGTAACTAAAAAGTTATCGTTATATACTAAAATTGGACGATTATTGTCACAAAAATTTCAAGAAAATAAACTAAAAGGTGTTAATTTAAAAAATTATATTCATCAAGATTTTTTTCCTTTTTTTGCTTCAGGAATTCAATTTTTTTTAAATAATAAAATTTATGTTGACTTTAGTTATCAAGTTAAAAAAAGTATTTTAGATCTGGGTAATTTAAATATTAGATCTATATTGGATAATTTGAATCTTAGTATATCATGGCAATTTGGAGAAAATGAAAAAAATACTACACTTTTTGATATATGTACCGATAATAAGTATTCATATTTATAAAATAATTTAAATTTTTTTGTTTCTATTAAAAGAATAGATACTTAATCTATTTAATTAAATTAAATACTAAATATGTAATTACAAATTAATATCAAAAATAAAATAAATAACAAAAATAATTAATAAGAAATAATTAGTAAATAATATTTAAAATTTTTTTTTAAGATTTTTTTTTAAAAAAAAATCTTAGTAAATATTCATCACAAATTAAAAAATATTATTTAAAATAAAGTATATATAAATTTTTTATTTTTTTTAAAAATTAAAAAGTAATTATTTACTATATCTTGATATTTTAAAAATTTTTTTAAGCTCTTTACTTTTAAAAAAATATTTAGTACAATATAAAAATTAATAAATTTGGAGGAGTGGCCGAGTGGTTTAAGGCAGCGGTCTTGAAAACCGCCGACGAGAAATCGTCCGAGAGTTCGAATCCCTCCTCCTCCGAAAAATAAAACTTTTTAATTATATAAAAACTATTAAGAGGCGCGTTGGCAGATTGGTGATGCAGCGGATTGCAAATCCGTATAACTCGGTTCAATTCCGGGACGCGCCTGTATAATTAAAAATTATTTCAAGTTATATTATTGCCCGGATGGTGAAATCGGTAGACACAAGGGACTTAAAATCCCTCGGCTTTTTTAGCTTTGCGGGTTCAAGTCCCGCTCCGGGTATAATTATTAATTTTTATATTTACAAGTGACTTGGTAAATTTTATATTTTTTTGTTTTTAAAATGACATCATATTTGTTAAAATATTTTTTAAAGATATTTTGATAAGATATCATAGAGTTAGTTACTATCCTTAATTTTCCATTATTTTTTAAATATTTTTTAGAGTGCTTAACAATTTTTCTAATAATATTAATATTTACTTTTAAGTTATTATGAATAGGAGGATTAGAGATTATAAAATCAAATTTTCCTGTAATATTAGAATAAATATCGCTTTTATATATATATCCTTCAATTTTATTGGTCTTTAGTGTTTTTTTACTACTCCAAATGGCAGAATCATAAATATCTGTAAGTGTAAGAGTGATATTTTTAGCAAAATACGATAATGCAACACTTAAAATTCCTGAACCTGAACAAAGATCTAATATATTGCCATTAATTTTGTTATTAAATGTAGAAATTAATAACAAACTTCCTTGATCAATTCCATTATATCCAAAAACCCCCGGTAAATGATAAATAACAAAATGATGCCAGGTATATTTTTTTACAAAATTTTTTAAAACAAATGGAATTTTTTTCTTTAAAATTCCATGATAAAGAACGCAATTTCTAGCAAAATCTATTTTTATAAAGTTTATAAAATTTATAAAAATTTTTTTTATTCCGTTAATTCCGCTATTATTTTTTCCAATTATATAAATCTTAAAATTTTTTTTTATTATTGAAAATAAATATATTAATTGAAATTTAGCTTCTTTTTTATCTTTTGGCCAAAAATATACTAAACAATTATATTGAAAAAATATTTTTTTATGAATATCTTGATGAAATATAATATGTTGATGTATTTTTTTATTTACGATATTATAAATATTATATTTTTGAGCATAAATAATAAATTTTTTGCAGGTTAAAATATAGCTTAATTTATCAGGTATAATTCCTGAAAAAATAACGTTATGGTTTTTAATAATATTAAAATTTTTTAATAATATTTGACTTTCTTTAGATAAATATTTCTTTTTATAAAAATCGTTCATATTTTTTAATTTAAAAGGAAAATTGTTAAAGTTATTTTTACGTATAATATAATAATATATGATTAACTATTTTTTTTATTCATAATATAACATTATTTTTTTAATAATAAAAATTGTTTTCTATTTTAAATAGAACTGTATATTATTTATATTCATTTACATTAATATATAACGCGAAAGTGAAAGTGAATGAAAAGTATATCTATTGTATTAAAAAGTAGTAATTTCTTTATTCCGGTATTATATTTATATGATATTAATATTAATCGTACAAAAAGAGCGATATTTAATAAAATTAAAACTTCGCCGTCTTTTTTTAAAAATATGCCAGTAATATTAAATGTGGAACAATTGTCACAAAAAGTTGATTGGATTAATATGAAAGCTGCTATATTATCTACAGGATTATTTATTTCAGGAGTAAATGGGTGTTATAATAATCAATTAAAAAATTTAATTGTACTTTCAGGTTTACCGATTTTTCCAAATAAAAAAAAAATTATAAATGCTGTTAATATTGTAAATAAGAACAATAAAAAAATAGTTAAAATACCGTTATTACCTATAAATAACACGCATATTGTTAATTATCCTGTACGTTCTGGACAAAAAATATATATTCCACATAGTGATTTAATAGTAACAAATAATGTCAGTACAGGAGCAGAGTTGATTTCTGATGGTCATATTCATATTTATGGAGTTATGAGAGGTCGTGTTTTAGCAGGAGCTAATGGAGATATAACAAAAAAAATATTTTGCACTCAATTATTTGCAGAATTAATATCAATTGCAGGAGAATATTGGATTATTGAACAAATTCCATCAAAGTATATAGGTAAAATAACAGAAATTAGCTTAAAAAACGGTTTAATTAACATCAAAAATCTGAATTAGATCATTAAATTTTAAAGAAGAGAATGAATAATTATGTCGCGAATTATAGTGATTACTTCAGGTAAAGGCGGTGTAGGTAAGACTACATCTAGTGCCGCTATAGCTACCGGATTAGCATTACAAGGTAAAAAGACAATTGTGATAGATTTTGATATTGGGTTAAGAAATTTAGATTTAATTATGGGGTGTGAGCGTAGAGTTGTATATGATTTTATTAATGTCATTAAAAATGAAGCAACAATTCATCAAGCCTTGATTCGAGATCGTCATACACCTAATTTATTTATTTTACCTGCTTCACAAACAAGAGACAAAGATGCATTAACAAAATCAGGTGTAAAAAATATTTTTCAACAATTGTGTAAAATGAAGTTTGATTTTATAATTTGTGATTCTCCAGCAGGAATCGAAAAAGGAGCTATTTTATCAATTTATTTTGCGGACGAAGCTATAGTTATCACTAATCCTGAGATATCATCTGTACGTGATTCCGATCGTATTTTAGGTATTATTTCATCAAAATCTAGACGAGCTAAAAAAAATAAAGAACCAATTAAAGAACATCTCTTATTAACAAGATATAATCCAAAAAAAGTAAAAAGCGGTGATATGCTCAGTTTAGATGATGTTTTAGATATTTTACGTATTCCTTTAATTGGAGTAATTCCAGAAGATACAGCAGTTTTGCGATCATCTAATCAAGGAAGTTCAGTAATTTTAGATAAAGAATCGTATGCCGGTCAGGCTTATTTTGATACAGTCAATCGTTTATTAGGTACACAATTACCTTTTCGATTTATTAATAATAGTAAAAAAACTTTTTTACAATGGTTATTAGGGAGATAAACATGGCCTTATTAGATTTTTTTTTATTGCGGAAAAAAAATACTGCTAATATTGCAAAAGAACGGCTTCAAATTGTTATCGCAAAAAATAATAAAAGTTTGAATGAACCTAATTATTTTCCTCAACTAAAAAATGAATTATTAGTGGTTGTTTCAAAATATATAAAAATAACTCCAGAAATGATAACTATTCAATTAGAACAAAAAAATACAAATATTTCAATTTTAGAATTAAATATTACCATTCCTGAATAATAACATAATGCATTATAAAAATTTTTAAATATCTTCTTTTAATATAAAAGATATAAATATTATCGACTTAAAAATAAATATTAGGTAAGTATTTTGGATATATGCATTTAATTTTATGATATATATTTTTTTTTAAATATGCATGTGAACAAAATATTATATCTTTTGCTTGAGGTGTTTGGATATTTGTATATAATAACTTTATAGATTTTTTTAAAGAAAAACGAAAATTCCATGTTGTGCCGATTACAGCCCAAATTCCTGTACAATTTTTTATTAATTTAGGAATTTTATTTATATTTTTCAAAGATTTTTCGGTATGTTCTCCTATCCATATACCATTGGTATTACGGTAGTATTTTCCCCATAAGAAATTATTTGAATTGATTTTTATAAAAATTATTGTGCGATTTGTATGATATTTTATCCAACTTTGTTCTGATAATACTTGTAATGTCGAAAAACTTAATAAAGGAATATCGTGAATCATAGATAATGTTTGCGCAATATTAATAGAAATACGTATTCCAGTAAAACTTCCAGGACCAATTGTACATGCAATAAAGTCAACATCTTTTAAAGTACAATGAGACATTTTTAAAATTTTAAAAATCATTTTTAATATATATTTTTCATGTTTTCTTCGAGTTATTTGAAATAATGTATATATTTTTCTAGAATGAATAATAGCTACAGAGCAAGCATTTAAAGAAGTATCTAATGCTAAGATTGTTTGATCTAAATACATTTTTGAGTAATTTCCTTGCAAAAAGAATAAAATTTTTTTATTTAAGATTTTAAATTTTTCCTTTATTTTTCTTTATTAAATTTATTAAATATAATAAAATCTCTAAATAACGGTTTACTAAAAAAAATAAAAAATTTTTAAATATTTTTTTTAAAAAGAATTCTTATTGTATTTAAAATTGATACCGAATAATATCAATATAATTAATAAATTATAAGGCTTTATCTTAATTTTTAATTTGATCGCCAGAAAATTATTTCGATTATTATCAATAAAAAAATATTTAATGCATATATTTTTATGGATTTTTTTTATTTTCTATTTTTTTAAAAATTTTTCGAAAATTTTTTGTAAGTTAGTATAATTAATACAATCTTTGTAAGTAATTTTTTTTTTACTGGTTTGCTTTAAAAAATGACTAATTCTTAATTCTTTTACAATCGTTATAATTTTTTTAATATAAATAGTAAAAATATAGACAAGTTAATAAAAAAAAATGATTTTACTTCTATTTTTTAGAAATATTTTTTATACTTAACTTAGAATTAATTTATTTTTTTGGTATTAAAAATAAATCATAAAAATCATTAAATAAATTTGTATAATTTTATTTACATAATAGATTTAAAATCTTTCTAATTTTTTTATAAATGATTCTATAAGTAAAATTTTTTTAATTTTTTGCAACTTTTATATTACATTAATAATATCTTTTATAAATTTTTTTTTAAAAAAATAAATTCAGTAAGAAATTTTTTAATGACTAGTTAACTGTATTTTTTTATTTTCAATTTTTTATGATATATAAATTATTATTTTTTAATTCATATTTTATTTAATAAAAATAGAATTAAAAAAGTAATAATTATTAATTAATATTTTATAGTATTCATTTATAAGATTAATAAAAAATATTAGCGAACAATTTTTAAAATAAAGAAGTGAATAATAAAAAAATATTTTTTTTATTTTGTGTAATTATAGAATGAAAAATACATTTTTTTAGAAAAAAAAAGGGTACAAAATATATGATACATATCATTTTATTTTATGAATTTTATTTATATTAATATTTTTTTTTATTTTTTTCATTTTTTAGAAAAATTTTATAAAAGATTTAATTAAGTAATAAATCATTGGATAAGACATTTTTTTATTAAAATAAGATTCTTTTGAAAAAATTTGAAAAAAAACATTGATTATATTTATAATTGATTAATTAAAAATTTTTTAAAATATTTTTTAAAAAAAATATGATATTCATATATTATTAATTTTTTAACGAAAAAAAGTTTATTTTTTGTTAATTATTACTATTCAATTTTTTTGTATATTGATTTTATTTTGATAAATATCATAATAATTTTTTCATTGATCTTAAATATATTCTCTTATCAAAAGAGAAAATTTTTTCCCTTTTGATAATTATAAATTTATTTTATCAATATATTTTTTTTTTTAATGCATTAATACGCATTTCTAAAGGAGGGTGCGATGAAAATAAATTAAAAAATGGATGATATAATTTTCTATGAATACATAAAGTCATAATGATATCTGATTCATTTTTTTGGATATTTTTCCCTAATCTTTTTAACGCAGAAATCATATTTTTATATCCCACTAACTTTGCTGAACCAGCATCTGCATAATATTCTCTGTTTCGAGAAAACCACATAGTAATAATACTAGCTAAAATTCCTAATGTTGCCTCTAATGTTGCTAAAATAAATGAATAATATGGATATGGGTATTGATATTGATTAATTGTTTGATTTATTTCTTCTTCTTGGTTGACAAATAAATACTCAAAAAATATTTTTGTTAAGATTTGTGAAATAAAAATAATGAATGTATTTAAAATACCTTGGATTAAAGTCATTGTTACCATATCACCGTTAACAATATGTGTAATTTCATGAGCTATAATAGCTTCAATTTCGTTTTTATTCATATTCTGTAATAATGAATTAGATAAAGCAATTAATGATGAATTTTTTTGTGCTCCGGTCGCAAAGGCATTCATATCTGAGGAATGATAAATAGCTATTTCAGGCATATTTATATTAACGCTTTTTGAATGTTTTTTTATTATTTCAAATAACCATTTTTCCATATTATTTTTTGGAGATTGAATAACGACTCCATTAACAGAATATAAAGCAATCCATTTACACATTAATAATGACAATATTGATCCCAAAAAACCAAAAATTAAAGAGATAATTAAAATTCCAAAGATGTTACCTGTATTGATACTAGTGAAACTTAAAATAAGACCAAAAATTAGAATAATAGATAAATTCGTTAATAAAAAAAGAAAGGTACGAATCATATATTTTTATATTCCTAATAAATAAATTGTTTTTTATGTAAATATAAAGAAAAAATTTTTTTATTTAGATTGTTTAAGTTAAATTTTTTTTTAAAAATGCTTATTTATTGCAATTTCTATTAAAATATCATGATATCAATTAATTTTTTATTATATTAAGATAAAAATATTTTTTAAATATTTATTTAATTAATATTAATTAAATAAATTTCTATTTTGTAAATTTTAAAAGAAAATTGATTGAGTTATATTTTATTAAATGATAATCATCTAATTTAATCTTAACATTTTTTTTAAAAAAAAATGCTTAATAATTTTATCTTCATAAAAGAATACTTGTTTTTCTAAGTTATACAGAGTATTTTTAATATGTCTATATAATCCTTTTTATTTTTTATATATAATAATGAATATAATTTTTAAGGTATCAATATTAATATATCAAAATATTTTTTATTAAGATATATACTCTGAATATAAATTTTTATTAAATAAAAATTTATATTATATTTTAGTATCAATATTTAATAGAATTTCTAATTTTAGATTAATCATATATATTTTATATTCCGTTTTGTATTTTTTAATGTTTAAGATAATTAGTAAAAATTTTTTAAAAATAGAAATAGCATTTTTAATTTCTTTTATTTAAAAAAAATTACCATAATATAACATGATGTTTTTAAATACCATTAAAAAAAATAAAACAAGTTAGATTAATTTGTCATTTATTTTTTTATTTATAAATTTATTTAATATATAAAAGGGATGTAATATTTTAAAAAATTAAATAATTTTTAATAATCAAATTTATGATAAAAATCATAAGATAATAATAAGGTTTTATTTATTAAATATTATTATTTAATTTAATAAATAAGAGTTTTTTTAAAAAATATATTTAATTTTGTATAAGGATTTTAATATGCATAACCATATTTGTCGTACAAAAATTATTTCAACTTTAGGGCCCTCTACAGATAAAAAAGATATTTTAAAGAAATTAATTCAATCAGGATCAAATATATTACGATTAAATTTTTCTCATGGTACAGCTGAAGAACATCAAAAAAGAGTTACGTTAATTCGTAATATTACTAAAAAATATGGTTATTCAGTTGCAATCATTGGAGATTTACAAGGTCCCAAAATTCGAATTTCTAGTTTTAGAAATAAAAAAATATTTTTAAATATTGGAGATACTTTTTTACTAGATCATACCATTGAAAAATTCTGTGGTACTGAAAAAAAAGTAGGTATTAGTTATAAAAATCTTGTTCATGAAGTTTTTGTGAATGATATAATATTGTTAGATGATGGTAAAATACAATTGAAAGTATTAGAAATAAATAATAATAAAATTTATACAAAAGTTATGGTAGGTGGATATTTAACAGATCATAAAGGTTTAAATAAATTAGGGGGTGGTTTATCTGCCAAAGCTTTAACAGAAAAAGATAAGGAAGATATAAAGTTAGCGTCTCGTTTAGGGGTTGATTATTTAGCAGTATCTTTTCCACGATCTGCTAATGACGTAAAAGAAGCGAGAATATTAATGAAAGAAGCAGGCAGTCACGCTCAAATAATTGCTAAAATAGAAAGGGCTGAAGCAGTTAATTCTGAAACGGTGTGCAAAGAAATTATCTTAGCAGCAGATTCAATTATGATTGCGCGTGGAGACTTAGGAGTGGAAATTGGAGATGATAATTTAATTGGCATACAAAAAAATTTAATTAAATTAGCTCGTCAATTAAATCGCACAGTTATTACTGCTACACAAATGATGGAATCAATGATTGAAAACCCTTTTCCAACTAGGGCTGAGGTAATGGATGTTGCCAATGCTGTGATAGATGGAACGGATGCGGTTATGTTATCAGCTGAAACGGCATCAGGACGTTTTCCAGTTCATACAGTTAAAGCTATGATTAATATTTGCAAAGGAGCCGAAAAAATTCCGTGTATGAGTATTTCTCAACATCGATTACATGTTCCTCTTAATAATATATCTGAAACTCTTGCGATGTCTGTAATGTATGCCGCAAATCATTTAAATAATGTATCTGCTGTTTTAATTTTTGCAAATTCAATAAAGTTAGCATTATTAACGTCTAGAATTACATCAAAAATACCGATTTTCTATTTTTCTTATTGTGATAAAAAACTTAATTTATCTTTGTTATATAAAGGAGTGATTCCTATTTATTTAAAACAAAAAAAAATGGAATCTAATAATATTAAGGATGCTATCTTAAAATTAAAAGAGAAAAATTATTTGCAAGTTAATAACACTATTGCAATCATTAAAAAAGATTTTCAATTTTCAAAAGATGATACCAATACTTTTAAATTAATTCGGGTTTTATAAAAATATTAAGAAAACAAAAAAAAATTAAATTTTTATTAAAGTATTAAATTAAAATTATTTATTTGTACTAGTATTGTATTAATTTTCATATATTTCTGGTAATTATAAAAGTCCTTATTAAAAATAAATATATATTTTTTTTTAATAATATTTAATAATAATTTATTAAATATAAACTTTTTTATTAAAAATAAAAATTATTACAATACTGTACGAATATTAGAAAATATAATAAATATATATGAAATTTTTTAAAGATTCATAGATATCCTGTTATTATAATTTGAAATTATAGTAAATATTTTTAATTTCAGAAAATTCATTTAATTTTTTTAGTAGTTTTTTTATTTTTTTTTTCTTTGATTGTTCTAAGAATAGTATTATTTTTGGTATATAAAGAATTTTTTTAGCATTGATAATTACTGTTAATTTACAAAGTTCTTTTTTAATTTTTTTAAATTTCTTAATAGGCATTTTCATTTCAATATATAAATTTTTTTTTATTTTAATGTTATACGCACTATTTTTTAAAGCGATATCTAAAATTGTTTTTTCTTTTTGCATATCATTAAATCTTAATAATATATTTTTTTGAAATAAGTATTCAACATTTTTATTTTTTACTAAATGACCTTCGCAACGAGAAAAAATTTCTCTTAATTTAGAAACCGTATGATTATTATTTTCAGAATAACATTCCATAATAAAAGCAGCTCCTCCCGGTCCATATCCAGAATATATAGTTAAGTTATTATTTTTATGTTGTTTTATTTTACTCCGTTTTATTGCTCTTTGAATAGTATTTTTTGTCATATTATATGTAGATGCTTTATCTAAAGCTGTTCGTAAATAAAAATTTTTTTTTGGATCTTGACCTTTTTTTATACTTGCGGTAGTGATTTCACGTATTAATTTAGTAAAGATTTTACTACGTTTAATATCTTGTGATGATTTTCTATGTTTTGTATTTGACCATTTACTATGTCCAGCCATATTTTCCTTTATATAAAAAAACAATTTGATTTTATATATTAAAAATATTAAAAAATATTTTTATATATTTTATGTAAAAAAAAATTAATGAATTATTTTATTTTCAATTTTTTATTCAATTAATTCGGAGCCCCTGTCATTAAACAGGTTGCAGAGTGTGTTTTTGGAAATGCTATAACGTTTTTTATAGTAGTATTTTCCGTTAATAACATTATAATACGATCCAATCCTAAAGCCATACCAATATGTGGTGGTGCACCATATTTTAATGCATTAAGAAAAAATCCAAAATTTTTTTCTTGTTGATTTTTGTTAATTTTTAATAAATTAAAAATACTGATTTGTAAAGCATAATTATGTATTCTTGTTGAACCACCACCGATTTCATAACCATTGATTACTAAATCAAATGCACTGGATATGCTTTTTAGAGGTTTTTTTTCAAGTAGGATTTGATTTTTATTATTTTTTGGCGCTGTAAAAGGATGATGTACAGAAACCATTTGATTATTTTCGTTTATTATAAACATAGGAAAGTCTATCACCCAAACAGGACAAAATTTTTTAAAATTAATAACTCTCAGATCTCGTCCAATATTTTCTCTTATAATACTCATACAAGTATTTATTTTATTGGTTTCTCCTATTGCAAGTAATAAAATATCTTTATTGCCAGATTTCGCATGTAAAAAGATATTGTTGAAAACATTGATATGTTTTTTAGTATTAAAAAAAATATTTTTTTCTTTTAGATATATATTATTATTTAATTGATTAACAAATATATAATTTTTAATACCACATTTTTTTAATATTTTTTTATATTTTTTTATATTAGTTAATGTAATTAATGAAATACCGTTAGGCATATTTATAGATACTATACGATTATTGAGTTTACTATTTAATTTTGGAAAAATTTCTTTTAAAAATTGAGAAGATAAATCATAGATATCAATTAATATTATTGGATTACGTAAATCTGGTTTATCTGTTCCATATTTCAATAAACTATGATGATAAGTTATAGTTTCAAATTTTTCTAAAGGGTTTTTTTTAATTGATAACCATAAATTCTGAATAAGATTTTTAATAATTTTTTGAAATTTTTTTGGATTCATAAATGAGACTTCAATGTCAACTTGCGTAAATTCTGGTTGTCGGTCAGATCTTAAATCTTCATCTCTAAAACATTTAGCGATTTGATAATATTTATCAATTCCCGCAATCATTAATAGTTGTTTAAATAATTGTGGTGATTGTGGAAGAGCATAAAACTTATTTAAATATAAACGACTTTTTACTAGATAATCAGTAGCTCCCTCTGGAGTTGATTTTGTTAGGATAGGAGTATCTATTTCTAAAAATTTTCTTTTTTCTAAAAAATTTCTTATAAGTATAATACTTTGATGTCTTTTTTTTAAGTTATTTATCATAACATCGCGACGTAAATCCAAATATCGAAATTTAAATCTTATATCTTCTTTATTATTTTTAGTATAATCTAATGGTATAGGTAATGTTGTATTAAAAATTTTTAATTGAAAAGAAATCACTTCTATAATATTTTTATATTCCTTATTTTTTTGTTTTTTTAAAGTGATTAAACCTTTTACTTGAATACAAAAATCATTTCTTAATAAACGCGCTTTTTCAAAATTTATATGATATTTAGGATTAAATATAATTTGTACTATACCTGTGATATCTCTTATATCAATAAAAATTAAATTTCCTAAACTTCTCTTTTGATTAACCCAGCCACACAATTTTACTTCTTGATTAATATGTGATACCGTTAGTTCTTTACAATATTTTGTTCGCATAATATTTCCAAAATTTATGATATAAAAACTTAAAATTATCTAATTTGCATTAAAAATTTTATAATATTTTTATATTAAAAAAAATATATCATCAATAATTTATCGACTTCTAAAAATAATACGTCCTTTACTTACGTCATATGGCGTTAATTCTACAGTTACTTTATCTCCGGTTAAAATCCTAATATAATTTTTTCGCATTTTTCCAGAAATATGTGCTGTAACCACGTGTTTATTTTCTAATTCCACTCGAAATGTTGTATTAGGTAATGTATCAATTACAACGCCTTGCATTTCTATATTTTCTTCTTTCATTTTTTTTCCTATTTTTTATTCAATAAATTTTTTTTAAATTATACAAATTTATTGATCTAGTAGTAAATAGTAATTATCTTATTAAACTGCTTATATATTTTTCTGCATCTATTGCAGCCATACATCCGGAAGAAGAAGCTGTAATTGCTTGTCGGTAGATATGGTCAGTTACATCTCCGGCAGCAAAAATACCCGGAATACTTGTTTGTGTTTGAAAATGATGCTCGGTATTATTTTTGTTAATTTGTATAAAATTATTTTTTGTTTCTAATTGATTTAGAAAAATATTTGAATTCGGTATATGGCCAATTGCTATAAATATTCCAAAAACATTTAGTAAAATATTATTTTTTAAAGAATTAATTCTAATTCCTGTTACACCTAAATGATCACCTAAAATTTCATTAACTATATACGACATATATAAAATAATTTTTTTTAATTTAACTTTTTCCATAATTCTTGAAATTAAAATTTTGTCCGCAGTAAATTTTTTTTTACGATGAATAATGTATATAGTTTTTGTAATATTAGATAAAAATAAGGCTTCTTCTAATGCAGAATTTCCACCTCCAATTATAGCAACTGATTTATTTTTATAAAAAAAACCATCGCATATTGCACAAGTTGAAATTCCACCACGAGATTTATATAATGTTTCTGATGGAATATTTAAATATCTTGGTGAGGCACCAGTAGCAATAATTACTGCGTCAGAGGAATAATTTTTTTTTTCTCCATACATTATAAATGGACGTTTTATAAAATTCACATTAATAATGGTGTCATTTATAATATGAATAGGAAATTTTTGAACATGTTTTAACATATTATTCATTAAATTAATTCCACTGATATTATGATATTCACCAGGCCAATTTTCTATGGCGTTAGTGTTTAACAATTGTCCACCTGGTTCAGATCCAGTAATTAGTATTGTTTTTAGATTAGCTCGCGCCGCATAAATGGCGGCTGTATATCCGGCGGGTCCCGCACCAATAATAATTAAACTAGTATATATTTTTGACAATTTAGACATATCATGCTACCAATATATAGTTAAAATTATCAGTTAAAAAAAATTTTAACGGATAATTGATAAGTGAATTCATAAAACTATTCGAATAATAGAGAATAGTTATTAAATCAGTTTTATATTTATATAATAAATAAATTGTTTTTGTAGGTGTTTTATAAAAATATTATTAAACGCATTAGTATAGAATACTTTCTATATATTTTTTTTATTTTCTTATTTACTCGTGAGTAGAACATTTTATTTTTTAAGAAAAAAATAAAATTTAAATGATATTAAAATATTTATTTAAGAGTATAGTAATATTTTTTGATAAAAGAAAATTTAATTTATTATACTTTGTATTTAATATCATGATAGAAATAAAAATTTTTATCGCTATTTTTTTTTTTGTTCTCTTTTTTTAATAACTATAATAAACCTAAAGATTATCCACTATATGTTAGATTTTAATTTTATGAAAAATAATTATCAGTATTTTTATGAACAATTGAAAAGAAGAAATTTTATTTTAGATATTCAAAAAATTTCTATTTTAGAGAATAAAAGAAAAAATTTGCAAAATGATTGTGAATCTTTACGCTCAGAACATAAAAAATTATCTAAATATATTCTTTATCGAAGTAAATTGTATAATAACATTGATATTTTTAAAAATCAATTAATTGAATCAAGAACAATTTTATCGTTATTGAAAAAAAAATTAAACTGCATACAAAATAAAATAAATTTTTTTTTATCAAATATTCCTAATTTACCATCATTAGATACTCCTGATGGAAAAAATGAAAAAAATAATCAAGAAATTAGTCGTTGGGGGCATATCAAAAAATATAATTTTTCGATTAAAAATCATATTAATATTGGTAATAAAATAAATGGATTTAATTGGCAGGAAGCTGCAACTATCTCTGGTTCTGGTTATACCGTTATAAAAGGTGCGTTAGCTAAATTACATCGAGCATTAGGACAATTTATGATAGATATTCATACAGAAAAACATGGATATCAGGAAGTTTACGTTCCTAATATAGTAAAAAAAAGTTGTATGTATGGTACAGGGCAATTACCAAAGTTTGAGAAAGAGTTATTTTATGTAAGTAAAATAACTCAAAATCTTAACAATACCAAACGTTTTTTAATTCCCACAGCTGAAGTACCTTTAATTAATTTAATAAAAAATAAAATAATATTATCTGAGTTATTACCTATTAAGTATGTAGCTTTAAGCGCTTGTTTTCGCGCTGAATCTGCCACATATGGGAAAAATCAACAAGGTTTAATCAGGAATCATCAGTTTGAAAAAGTTGAAATAATTCAAATTGTACATCCTGAAAAATCTGAAGAGAGTTTTGAAATTTTAACAAAACATGCGGAATATATATTAAAATTACTGAAACTACCTTATAGAAAAGTTCTTCTTTGTACTGGAGATCTCGGTTTTTCTGCTCAGAAAACATATGATTTAGAAGTTTGGTTTCCTTCACAAAATTGTTATCGTGAAATTTCTTCATGTTCTATGATAGGCGATTTTCAGTCAAGACGAATAAAAGCGCGATATCAAAATAAAAAAACAAAAAAAAATAATTTTTTACATACTTTGAATGGTTCTGGTTTAGCTGTAGGTCGTACTTTAGCTGCTATTTTAGAAAATTTTCAATGTTCAGATGGGAGTGTTATTATCCCAAAAATATTAAGAACTCCTTATATGAATGGTATGAAAATGCTGAAATAATAAACAAAAAATTAAAAATTAAAAAAAAATATATAATTGTATATATAAATATTTAGTTTTAATAAATAATAAAGATATATAAATCATTCAATAAATTAATCACAAATATATAAAAATCGGTGGTAATATGATTAAAGTATATAATTTTAGCGCAGGTCCAGCAATGTTACCAGGCGATGTGTTAGAAAAAATAAAAAAGGAGTTTCTGAATTGGAAAAAGATTGGTTTATCTATCACCGAAATTAGTCATCGTAGTGATATATTTACAAAAAATACAATCATTATTGAACAAGATTTACGAGATCTTTTAAATGTTCCAAAAGATTATCATGTTTTATTTTGTCACGGTGGAGCTAGAGGACAATTTTCAGCTGTGCCAATGAATTTATTAACAGATTTTCCAAAACCAGATTATATAAATAGTGGCTTTTGGTCATATAATGCTATTTTAGAAGCTCAAAAATATTGCAAACCTAATATTATTAATGTACAAAAACTATCTTCTTCAAAAAAAAAATATGTAGAAAATATGAATAATTGGAAGTTATCTAGTTTTTATACATACGTACATTATTGTCCGAATGAAACACTTGAAGGCTTAGAAATTTTTGAAGAACCTCAGATAAAAAATAAAGTTTTTGTTGGTGATTTTTCATCCACATTATTTTCTCGTAAAATTGATATCAAAAAATATGGCATAATATATGCTTGTGCGCAAAAAAATATTGGTCCTGCTGGGATTACTATTGTTATAGTAAATAAAAATTTATTAAATAATAAAAAAAAATCTATACCATCAATTTTTAATTATTCACTTTTAGCGCAAACAAAATCTATGTTTAATACTCCGACAACTTTTTCTTGGTATGCCGCGGGGTTAGTTTTAAAATGGATGAAAAAAAAAGGTGGTATATCTAAATTAGAGGAGTTAAATAAAAAAAAAGCTAAAATATTATATCAATATATCGATACAACTGATTTTTATAAAAATTCTATTAAGCATAGTCATAGATCTCGTATGAATGTTATTTTTCATTTAAAAATAAAAAAATTAACTGATCTTTTTATAAAAGAGGCGCAAAAAATTGGATTATGGGGATTAAAAGGGCATTCTGTTGTAGGCGGCTTAAGAGCTTCAATTTATAATGCCATGCCACTGAAAGGCGTAGAAACATTAATTAGATTTATGCGCATATTTGAGAAAAAATTTGGATAACTTTGAGCGTCAAAGGTTTAAAAATCACTTAATCATTAGAATAATATAATTAAGGTAAATGATATTTATGGAACAAAATCAACTAACTTTACAACCTATTCAACATATTTCTGGAAATATTATGGATTTACCAGGATCCAAAAGTATTTCAAATCGTGTTTTACTTTTATCAGCTATGTGTATAGGAAAAACAACATTATTTAATTTATTGTCTAGTGACGACGTTAAATATATGTTATGCGCATTAAAAAAACTCAATATTGTATATGATTTTAATCATAATCAGAAATCTTATACTATTCATGGAATAGGTCAAGCGTTATCATGTAATCAGAAAATATCATTATTTTTAGGAAATGCCGGGACAGCTATGAGGCCATTATTGGCTGCATTATCGATACATAAAAATAATATCATTTTAACTGGTGAAAAAAGAATGCACGAAAGACCGATTCATCATTTAGTAGATGCGTTATGTCAAGGTGGAGCTGATATTACATACTTACAAAATAAAAATTTTCCTCCTATCATAGTAAAAGGTGGTTATATTGGCGGATCTATTACAGTTGATGGTACTATTTCTAGTCAATTCTTAAGTGCATTATTAATGATGGCTCCATTAGCAGTAAAAAATACAAAAATTAAAGTGCGAGGAACATTAGTATCACAACCGTATATTAATTTAACTATACAATTAATGAAAATTTTTGGTGTCACGATTGAGCATTGTGTTCATTATAAAAAATTTAAAATTCTTGGTAATCAAAAATATATTACACCGGGATGTTATCATATTGAAAATGATACTTCTTCTGCTACATATTTTTTAGCAGCGGCCGCAATAAAAGGTGGAGAAGTACGCATACAAGGAATGAAGAAAGACAGTATTCAAGGAGACGTAAAATTTGCGGAAGTTTTATGTGAAATGGGTGCGGATATTACCTGGAAAGATAACTCGATTATTTGTAAAAAAAATATTTTAAAAGGTATTAAAATTGATTGTAATCATATCCCAGATGCTGCTATGACAATAGCTATGCTGGGTTTATTTTCCAAAACTCCTGTATATATTAAAAATATTTATAATTGGCGCGTCAAAGAAACAGATCGTTTATATGCTATGGCTAAAGAATTAAAAAAAGTGGGGGCGAATGTAATAGAAGGTTATGATTATATTATCGTATCTGCTCCAAAAAAATTTTTATATGCTAAAATTAATACATATAATGATCATCGTATAGCTATGTGTTTCTCATTAATTGCTTTGTCTGGAGTATCAGTAACGCTATTAAATCCATCTTGTGTTAATAAAACTTTTCCTCAATACTTTAAATTATTCCATTCTCTTTGTAAATATTCAATATAATAATATGGATTTTTTAAATATTAATAATTAAAAAATCAAATTTTTTAATAATGTCTTTTAATAAAAGTTTTTTTATATTTATTTCTAATAATAAACATGATTGATATGAAGGATGATAAATTTTTGATTATCTATAATAAAAAATTTTTTCTTTAGTGATTTATAAAAAAAAAAATTATTTGGAATATTTATGATAAATTGATAAAAAATGTTGATTTGATCAATATAAAAAAAATATGAATATAAATTATTAAAAAAGTTTTAATACCTATTAAATATCTGTATTTTTTATTTAAAATAAATATTTTTTAATATATTAAGTAAATTTCTTATATATTTTTTAAATAATTAAAATATCTATTTTACTATTTTACAAAAAAATGATTCTTATAAAAAATACTACTATATACAATAAAAATTTTTCATATAAAATTAATATTAAATATATATATAAGAATAGAAATAAAAGAATGAATATTTTTAAAATATTTTTTTATTTAAATAAAAATATTTATTTTTTAAATAATTCAATTATTTGATAAATTATAATTGCATAATGATTTATGCCATTGCTATTATAATACAAAATAAAAAATATATTTTTTGATTTTTTAAATAATATTAACATGTTCTATTGCTGTTAATTTTAAATACATTTAACGGTCTATATAATTTAACTTTATAGATATTTCATTTAACAAACTTAAAGATTATTTATATGAATACATCTTTTGCTCAATTATTTCAAGATTCTTTAAAAAATATTAAAACAAAACCTGGCTCAATAATTAAAGGGCAAATAATTTCAATAAAAAAAGATATGGTATTAGTAGATGCTGGACTAAAATCTGAATCTTCTGTTCCTTTAGAACAATTTCAAGACTCACAAGGTCATATTGAAATAAAAATCGGTGATTTTGTAGATGTTTCACTAGATGCTATCGAAGATGGTTTTGGTGAAACTATACTATCTCGTGAAAAAGCTAAGAGACATGAAGCTTGGATACGATTAGAACATGCATATGAAAATAAAAATTCTGTACTAGGAATCATCAATGGAAAAGTTAAAGGAGGCTTTACAGTTGAATTAGATGATATCAGAGCATTTTTGCCAGGATCATTAGTTGATATACGACCTATTCGAGATACAATACATTTAGAGGGTAAAGAATTAGAATTTAAAGTAATTAAATTAGATCAAAAAAGAAATAATGTAGTGGTTTCGCGTCGCGCAGTGATAGAATCAGAAAATAGTGCTGAACGTCATCAATTATTAAATAGTTTACAAGAGGGTAATACGGTACAAGGAATTGTTAAAAATCTTACAGATTATGGGGCTTTTATTGATTTAGGAGGTGTAGATGGTTTATTACATATTACAGATATGGCATGGAAAAGAGTAAAACATCCTAATGAGATAGTAAAAATAGGCGATGATATAAACGTAAAAATTTTAAAATTTGATCAGGAAAAAACACGTGTTTCTTTAGGTTTAAAACAATTAGGTATAGATCCCTGGATTAATTTAGAAAAACGTTATCCAGAAGGGACAAAACATAAGGGTATTGTAACGAACTTAACTGATTATGGTTGTTTTGTGGAAATTGAAGAAGGGGTAGAAGGGTTAGTTCATGTATCAGAAATGGATTGGACTAATAAAAATATTCATCCTTCTAAAGTTGTAAAATCAGGTGAATCCATTCAAGTGTCTATTTTAAATATTGATGAAGAAAGAAGAAGAATTTCGTTAGGCATTAAACAATGCACAATTAATCCGTGGAATCAATTTTCTGAACAAAATAAAAAGGGTTGTACTGTTTCCGGAAAAATAAAATCTATTACAGATTTTGGTATTTTTATTGGATTAAATGGAGGTATTGATGGATTAGTACACTTATCAGATCTTTCATGGTATTGCTCTGGTGAGAAATCGGTAAAAAAATATAAAAAAGGAGATGATATTTCTGCTATTGTTTTACAAGTAGATTCAGAGCGTGAACGCATATCTTTAGGTATTAAACAATTAACAGAAGATCCTTTTAATATATATATAACAAAAAATAAAAAAAATACAATAGTATCAGGTATTATACGTTTAATTGAAGAGAAAATAATTTTTTTAATATTAGAAAGAGGAATAGAAGGGTGCTTAAAAACCATTGATATCCCAGCGGAATATCGAGAAAAATATTTATCAATAAATAATATCGGAGAGAAAATTCAAGCTAGAATATCTGGATTTGATAAAAAAAATAGAATTGTATATTTACATTATATATCAAATGATAGTCACGCTCTTTTAAAAATAAACAGTATAATTACTGAATAATATAAACTATATATATTTTTAAAAATCAAAAAATTTCTGAATAATGATTTTATATTATCAATAAAAATTATTTAGAGGATATATGAATAAATCAGAATTATTTGAAAGAATTACTGAAAAAAAAAATTATATTCAAGCAAAAATTATTGAATGTATTGTAAAAGATATTTTAGAATATATGTCGCTATCCTTAGAAAAAGGAAGTCGAATTGAAATCCGAGGATTCGGTAGTTTTTCTTTACATTACCGTTTTGCACGTGTAGGTAGAAATCCGAAAACAGGAGAAAAAGTAAATTTAAATGGAAAATATGTTCCTCATTTTAAACCGGGAAAACAATTACGAGAACGTACTAATTGTTTTTCTAAATAATATGAAAATAAAAAAATTAATTTTTTTATAATTTTTATATAAAATATATTTTATAAATATTTATATTTTATAGTTCAGCAATTATTAGGATATCCAGTGCTCTTCTTTAATGATTGCTAAAGAAAGGTGATTAAGAGTATGATTAAACCAATTATTATCGGTAACTGGAAATTAAATGGTAGCAAAAAATTTATTAAAAATATTTTAAAACCATTAAACCAATTTCTTATAAAATATTATAAAGTTTGTACCATAGTGATCGCACCCCCTATATTGTATACTAATTTTATTCAAAATATTCTTTCTTCTGATCAAGCAAATTTTTTTTTAGGCGCGCAGAATGTTGATACACATTTTTCCGGACCTTTTACCGGAGAAATTTCTCCTATTATGTTAAAAGATTTAGAAATTCATTATGTTATTATAGGTCATTCTGAGAGACGTGTAAATCATTATGAAGATAACCATATAATTGCTAAAAAATTTCATATGTTAAAACAAGAAAAAATCATACCAGTATTATGCATAGGAGAAACTAGTCAAGAACATAAAGAGAAAAAAACAAAGGAAGTATGTAAAAAACAAATAGATGTAATATTTGATTTATGTGGAGAAAATGCATTTAATAATACCATTGTTGCATATGAACCGATTTGGGCGATAGGGTCAGGACAATCTGCATCGCCTAAAGAAGTTCAAATTATATCTCATTTTATACGAAACTATATTAAAAGTAAGTCTAATAATCAAATTAAAAATTTTTTTATTCAATATGGAGGTTCAGTAACAAAAAATAATGCTCAAGAGTTAATCTGTCAAAATGATATTGATGGATTTTTAATTGGTGGAGCCTCTTTATGTTTAGAAGAATTTACAAAAATTATAAAAATTATAAATAAATAAAACTTTCTTAATTAATTTATTTTTTAAAAAAAAATGTGGTCAATTTTTATTTTAAGATACGTTTTTTTTTGAATAAAAAAATATTTTTTATCGTCGGTATGATTTTTTTAAATGAATGATTTATTTAAGCGCCGGGATACCCGGCACTTATTATTCTTTCGAAAAGAAAAAAAGAAAAAGAAACTAATATAAATTTTTTACGATTTTTAACCAATCCATTTTAAAAGGTTTTTTCAAGCCTTGAAGTGCTATACTTATGTCATGATGAACTAGCATATCATTAATAATCCCAATACATCTTCCTTTTTTTCCTTCTAAAAGTAATTGTACTGCATAGTACCCCATGCGAGCCGCTAAAATTCTATCATAAACAACAGGAGTTCCTCCTCTTTGTATATATCCTAATGTCGTTACTCTTGTTTCTTTTTTTGTTTTTTTTTCAATATATTTTGCTAATTTTTTTACATCATATAAATATTCAGTAACAGCAACGATTGCGTCTTTTTTTCCATTTTTTAGACTATTTTTTATATCTAATAATAAATTTTCTTTTTTATATTTTATTTCTGGAACCATAATAAACTCACAACCACCTGCAATAGAGGCAGCTAAGGTAAGATCACCACAATAACGTCCCATAATTTCTACAATAGATATACGCTGATGAGAAGAAGAGGTATCTCGTAATTTATCAATTGCTTCAACAATAGTTTCTAAAGCAGTAAAATATCCGATTGCATAATCGGTTCCTGCTACATCATTATCAATAGTTCCTGGAATACCGATACAAGGAATCCCCATATTAGTTAAATGCTTTGCACCAATATATGATCCGTCTCCACCAATAATTACTAAACAATCTATACCTCTTTGAGAAATTTTTTTTACAGCAACTGATCGAATTTCTTCTTGAGAAAATTCTGGAAAACGGGAAGATCCTAAAATGGTACCACCTTGATTCATAATATTTAACACACTAGATTTATCAAGTTGTATCATACGATTTTTATATAAACCTAAAAAGCCATCTTGAATACCTATAACATGTATTCTTTTATTCAAAGCTGTACAAACTACTGCTTGAATCACAGCATTCATTCCGGGTGCATCGCCACCACTCGTTAATATGCCAATTGTTTTAATCATTGCGATAACACACCCTCTAACATTATCATTTATATATTAAGTATCTTCGTGTACTTTTAAGATCAAAATATAAATATTTTTTTTAAAAAAATATTTTATTTTTTTTATACTTAATATTTTTTATATTCTCTTAATAAAAGAAGTAATATTATTATAAATATAATTAATTTATTATAAATTTTAATATGTGATTTTATTTTAAGTAATAATAATTTAATGGACATAAATTTTCTGAAAATTCATACACAATTGGAATTCCTGTAGAAATATTTAAGTTAATTATATTATCATTATCAATATTATTTAAATATTTTATTAATGCTCGCAAAGAATTACCATGAGCAACAACAATAATATTTTTTTTATTTTTAATCATCGGTATAATAATATTTTTCCAATATGGAATAACCCGATGGTAAGTATTTTCTAGACTTTCAGATTTAGGAATTTCATTTTCACATAAAGAAATGTATTTTCGATCATAACCAGGATATCGTTTATCCGTAATATTTAAAGCTGGCGGGGTATGAATAAAACTTCTTCTCCATAATTGTATCTGTTCTTTGCTATATGTATCCTGAATTTTTTTTTTATTTAAACCCTCTAAAGCACCATAGTGACGTTCATTTAATTTCCATGATTTTTTAATAGGAATCCATAATTCATCTAATACTTCCAATACGTGCCATAACGTATAAATTGCTCGACTTAACATAGAGGTATAAGCATAATTAAAAGAAAATCCGTGTTTTTTTAAGAGTCTTCCAGCGGAACTCGCTTCTTGTTTCCCTTTTTCTGATAAAGAAACATCTTGCCATCCTGTAAATTGATTAGATTGATTCCATTCGCTTTCTCCGTGTCTCATAAAAATTACTTTAATTTTATTCATAAATAAACCTATTTTATATATAATTGGATGGCTTTAAAAAAAGTTAAATTTTATAAAATTATAAAAATTTCTTTCAGTTTTTTGTTAATTTTTTATAAATTAATATAAGAAAAAATGATTCTTATACTTTATTTCTTTTTTACAATTTTATCTATTTAAATGGTTTAATGTATTAAAATATTTTTCCACATAATAAATAAAAATATAATTATACGCATTATTTATGTTGTTAATATAAAAGAACGTTAATATTTTAACAAGATTCAAAAAAATAAAAAAAAAATATGAAATAAAAAATATTTTTTTAATATATATATAAAATCATTAAATTTTTAAAATAATACGAGTCGTATCTTCTAAAATATCTTTGATATAACTTAAAAATTTTATAGCTATTTTTCCGTCAATTAATCGATGATCATATGATAATGCAATATACATCATAGGTAATATTTTTATTTTATTATTTTTTACAACCGGTCTTTTTTTAATACTGTGCATTCCTAAAATTGCCGCTTGAGGAGGGTTAATCATTGGCGTAGACATCAAGGATCCAAAAACACCCCCATTTGTTATAGTAAATGTTCCAGACCGTAAATCATTTAATGAAAGTTTACCTATTGAGCCTAAATCAGAAAAATACTTAATTTTCTTTTCAATTTGAAACATATCCATGAAGTTAACATCTGATAGTATTGGAGCTATTAAACCTCTTTTTGTGGATATAGCAATATTAATATCATAATAATTATGATAAAGAATATCATTATTATCAATAGATGCATTTATATCTGGAAATTTTTCTAATGCTTTCGTTGTTGCATTTATAAAAAAAGACATATATCCTAAACGTACTTCATATTTTTTAAAAAAAATATCTTGGTATTTTTTTCTTATTTTTATAACCTCGCTCATATTTATTTCATTAAATGTTGTTAACATCGCTGTATTACGAGTTGTAAATAATAATCTTTCAGATATTTTTTTTCTTAATGGATTCATTGCAATACGAGTTATAGATCGATTATCAAGTTCATTTTTTTTTATTTGCGTATAATTTTTTATAGAATCGTTATCATTTTTTTTTAATAAATGTGATATATTTTTTTTTATGAAATAATTAGAATTTAATTGATTATTTTTATTTATTGCATTAATAGCGTTAATATTTATTTTTTTATTTAATATCATTCTACGTGTGATAGGTGAAAAATAATTTAAATATTTCTTTTGATCTTCAAGAAGTTTTTTATCATTTTTTTTCTCTTTTTTTTCTTTTGAATATAATTCAGGAGAGATAAAAGCTAAAACATCTTGCGTATTAATTGAATCACCTGCTTGATAGAATTGCTCAGTAATTATACCTGAAATAGGTGAAGAAATTTCTAAAATAATCTTATCAGTTTCAATTTCAGCAATTAATTCATCTTCTTTTACAATATCTCCAATTTTTTTATGCCACTTTAAAAAAACTGCACTACTAACAGATTCAGGTAATTCTGGAGCAAATACTTTAGTATCTTTCATGATTTTTCACTCTATTAAAAACATGTAAAAGCTTTATTGATGATGTTATATTGTTCTTTTTTATGTAAATAAAAATTACCTTCAGCAGTAGATGCCCATTTTGGTCGACCAATATATTGCAACGGGATCTTTTTAAAAATATCAGAAATATATTTTTGATAATTCAAATAAAAAAAGATCCATGACCCTTGATTTTTAGGTTCTTCCTGACACCAAATACATGTTTTTATAAAAAAAAGTTGATGTAAAATTTTTGCGATTTCTTTAATAGGAAAAGGATATAATTGTTCTAAACGAATAATTAAGATATTATTTAAATTTTTTCTCTGATGATATTCTAATAAATCATAGTAAATTTTTCCCGAACAAAAAATTATTTTTTGGATTTTATTAAAAATTATCTGTTTATTATGTAATAATATTTTTTTAAAAATACCAGTTGATATTTCTGTAAATGTAGAAAATGTTTCAGAATTTCGTAATAATGATTTAGGAGTAAAAATAATTAAAGGTTTTTTAATTTTTAATGTGCCTTGATTTTGTATCAAATGATACATTTGAGCTGGCGTTGTAGGTACACATAAACGTATATTTTTTTGAGCACAGAGTTGTAAAAACCTTTCAATTCTTGCAGATGAATGCTCAGGACCTTGTCCTTCATAGCCATGAGGTAACATTAATACTAAAGAAGAATTATGACCCCATTTTTGCTGACCCGATATAATAAATTGATCAATTATTATTTGTGCGCCATTTATAAAATCTCCAAATTGTGCCTCCCAAATATTCAGAGAAAAGTTGTCTGTAATTGAATAACCGTATTCAAATGCTAAAGTAGCCGCTTCAGATAATACAGAATCCCAAATAAAAAAATTATTTTTAATAGATTTAATATTGTTTAATGGAATGTGTATCCTACCTGTTTTTTGACAATAAATAGCCGCATGTCGATGAGAAAAAGTACCTCTTCTAACGTCTTCTCCAGATAATCGACATTTTACACCCTTTAAAATTAATGCAGTATATGCCAACATTTCTGCGGCGCCCCAATCCCATGATTGCTGATTTGTTATCATGTTTAAACGATTATCCCATATTTTTTTGACCTGGTAGTGTAGTGAAAAATTCTGCGGTATAATTAAAGTTTTATGCATTTTTTTAATTAAATAAGTAAATGAAAAATTTTTTATTTTATTTTTTAGGAGGCTTTTTTTTTCTAACTCATCTATATAAAATGAATTTATTTTATTTTTTTTATTTTTTTTTTCTTTTAAATGATTACTTAAATTAATTTGATATAATTTAAAATAATTTTGAGAAATTTTAATATACTTATCACTTATTTTATTTAATTTTTTTAAGTAAATATTATATATTTTCTCATGGTTTTTTATTTTATTATACATAAGCGGCTGTGTAATTCTAGGATCATCAACTTCATTATGACCTAATCTTCTATAGCAAACTAAATCTATAAATACATCTTTTTTAAATAAAAATCGAAATTTTAAAGCCAATTGAATAATAAAAATTACAGATTCAGGATGATCAGCATTAACATGAAATATTGGAGAATCAAGCATTTTCGCAATATCAGTACAATATATATTAGACTGTAAATATTTTTTTTTAGAGGTCGTAAATCCAATTTGATTATTTATGATAATATGTATGCTTCCAAAAACACAATACCCTGGGACCTGTGACATATTTAAAGTTTCTTGTATAATACCTTGTCCTGCAAAGGCAGCGTCTCCATGAACAATAATAGGAATCACATGATTTGATAAAGAGTTATTTATTTTTAAAGATTCTAAAAATGATTTACAAAATCCTAGGACTACTGGAGTTATAATTTCTAAATGAGATGGATTATCTAATAAGATCAAATCAATATTTTTTGATTTTTTTTGAATAGTGATATTAGCGCCCATATGATATTTAACGTCACCAGTACAAAAAGATTTTTGCTTTTTTTTTGTATTATTTTGATACATTTTAGGAATATTTTTTTTAAAAATATTATACATTACGTTTAATCTTCCACGATGTGCCATACCTAAAACTATTTTTTTAGAAGAATGATTTAATCCGTATTGAATAATATTTTGTAATATAGGTATTAAAATATCACAGCCTTCTAAAGAAAACCTTTTGCTTCCCGGGAATTTAGTATGAATAAAATTTTCAAATGTTTCAGATTTTATTAATCCTTTTAGGATATTTTTTTTTATTTTATCTGTGGCGCTATAAATATAAAATTTTTTTTCAATATATTTTTGTAACCATTGTATTTCATTCATATTATTCAGATGAGTATATTCAAATCCTATAGAACCGCAATATGTTTGACATAAAAAATTATATAATTCATGATACGATTTTAATTTTTTTGTATTGGGAAATAAAAAAATATTAATGGACTGATTTAAATCATCTTTTGTTATATTATAATATAATAAAGATAACTCTTTAACATTTTTTTTTTCCACGAGATTTAGCGGATCAAGATCCGCAAAATAATGACCTAATTTTCTAAATGCACATATTAAATTATAAAATTTTTCATCTATAGAGAGAGCACAAGTATTCCATTTCTTTTTGTGAAGATTACTATTATTTCTTTTTTCTTCCTTTTGTAAAACATTTTCAGAAGGAATATTTTTATTATTCATAATAGTGTTTAGTTTTTCAATTTTTCTAAATTTTTTTTTCCATGCGTCATCGATTTTTTTTGGATTTTTTAAAAAATTTTTATAGATTTTATTTATAAAAACTTTATTTTCACTATATAACCAACTGTTTTTTAATAAAAAAGATTTTTTTTGTTTATTTTTCATACATAAGTCACACTGATATATTAAATTAGAAAAGTTAATTAAATATTATTATTTTCTTGAAGTATTTTTTTTTATCTTATATCAATATTCTAGAATTAAAGCATTTAAAAAACTAAATAGGATTATTAATATCAATAAAATTAACATTTAAATTACGATATTTTTGAGACAACCACTGACCCAATGTATATATACCAGACTTTTCAGTAGCATGATGACCTAAAGAAAAGAAATGAATATTATTTTCTTCTGCAATATGAATAGTTTCTTCGGATACTTCTCCTGTGATATAAGTGTCAATATTAAATTTTATAGCTTCTTTTATAAAATTTTGGCCGCGACCAGTACACCAAGCAACTCGAGTTATATCTTTTAATTTTTTATTACCATAATAAAAAGGAGTTCTATTAAATATTTTTTTGATTTTAGAAAATAAATTTCTTGCTGAAATTTTTTTTTTAAAACATCCCCATAAAACTAATGGAGTAATATGACCTTGTACAGAAATATTTAAAGATTTTCCTAAAAGAATATTATTTCCAATATTGGGATGTAAATCTAAAGGTAAGTGCCAACTATATAAATTAATATTATTCTCTAAAAGAATTTTTAATCGATTTCTTTTCATACCTATAATGTTAGGAGTTTCATTTTTCCAAAAATATCCATGATGTACTATGATTGCATGCGCTTTATATTCTAAAGATTTTTTTAATAATTTTTGGCAAGCAGTTACTCCAGTAACTATATTATAAACTTCTGCGCAACCCTCTACTTGCAGACCATTGGGCGCATAATCTTTTATATTATATTTATTTTTTAATTTTTTATTAATAATTTTTTCAAGTAATAAATTATTCATTTTATACAACCTTTATAAATTTTTTTTAAAAAAAAAATAATAAAAAACATTTAAATTTTATGAGAAAAATATTTTTTTAAAAAAAATAAATATTTTAACTAAATAAAATATAATTTTTAGATCATAGGATCTATTTCAAAATTTCAATTCATATAAGCAGATTTAGTGACATTGAACACAATAGATATGTATGGCAATTAAATTGTTGATCTTTTTTTTAAATTCTAAAGAAATATAAATTAATATTTTTGTATAAATTTTGATAAAAAAATTTATGAAGATGATTAAATAATTTTTCATTATTCATATAAATAATAATATCATATTTTTTTTCAAAAAATATAAATAAAAAATAAACAAGTACTGATAATCATAGTACAATAGTAAAATATGATAGAATGGGAATTAATTATATATCAAAAGCAATATAAAAATTTTTAAGCGAGATAAAAATAAAAAGAAAGAGGAATTTTTTAAATTTTCATATGTTATCATAAAAAAAATATTTATTATACATATATAAATTAGTTTTTTATGATATTAAAATAATTTTAATGTCAATTATTCAAAAAAATTATAAAATCAATTTTTATTCATTATATAAGAAATATTTATAATATCTATAAGGTTAAAAAGCATGAAAAAAATTGGAATTTTTTATGGAAGTGATACCGGGAATACGGAAAAAATATCTAAATTAATACAAAAAAAAATTGGAAAAGATCAATCAAATATTTTTGATATATCTTGTGTTTCAATAAAAAAAATGGAAGATTTTAAAATTTTATTACTCGGAATACCAACATGGTATTATGGAGAATTACAATGTGACTGGTCTGAATCATTACCTCTCTTAAAAAATATGAATTTTACTAATAAAACAATAGGATTATTTGGTTGCGGTGATCAAGAAGATTATTCTGAATATTTTTGTGATTCTATTGGAATTATTTATAATTTTTTTAGAAAAAAAAATGTAAATTTTGTTGGAAAATGGCCTGTTCATGGCTATTTTTTTGAATCTTCTAAAGCACAAGCTAACAAAACACATTTTTTTGGACTTCCGATTGACGAAGACAGACAATCTAATTTAACCAATCAACGAGTTTCAAAGTGGGTAAAATTAATTTTATCAGAAATTTATTTAAAAAATAAAAGAAATACAAAATAAGTTGAATATTAATTAAATTTTTCAAAATATATATTATCAATTTAATATTATATTTAAAAAATATTTTATATGACAGTATCAACAAAAAGTCGCATACTGTCAGTCAAAATTATTTAAACAATAATTATATATATCTTAAAATACAAATACAATCAATAACTATTAAGAATGCATTATCCATTCTACTAAATCTAATACTTTACTAGAATATCCAATTTCATTATCATACCATGCGATTAATTTCATAAAATTATTATTTAAAGCTAATCCAGCTTTTACATCAAATATTGAAGTTAACTCTGATCCATTAAAATCACTGGAGACTACTTCTTCATTAATATATCCTACAACATTTTTCATATACGTCTCGGATGCTATTTTTATTGCTTCACATACTGTTTTATATGAGATATTTTTTTTTAATTTAACTGTAAAATCTACCACAGAAACATTAGCTACAGGCACTCGAAAAGCTATACCGGTAATTTTACCCTGTAATTCTGGTAATATCTTCCCAACTGCTTGAGCTGCTCCAGTAGTAGCAGGAATAATATTTTGTAATGCACCTCGACCACCCCTCCAATCTCTTATAGATACACCATCAACAGTTTTTTGAGTTGCAGTAGTTGCATGAACAGTAGTCATTAGACCTTCAATAATACCAAATTCATCATTAATTATTTTAACCAATGGAGCTAAGCAATTTGTGGTACAAGAAGCATTAGATACAATTTTTTGACCGCTATATTGACTAAAATTTACACCCTTTACAAACATAGGGGTATTATCTTTTACAGGACCAGTTAAAACAACTTTTTTTGTTCCAGCGTAAATATGTTCCAAAGCGGATTCTTCCGTTAAAAACATTCCGGTAGATTCTACCACAACATCAACATGTAATGTTTTCCAATTTATATTTTTTGGTTGTTTTTCTGAAAATATATGGATATGATGATTATTAACTATTAAAATATTATTAGAGACCTGAATTTTTCCTGGAAATAAACCATGTGTAGAATCATGTTTTAACATATATGCTATATAATCAACGGTTAATAAATCATTAATTGCTACTACTTGAATATCAGATCTTTTTTCTGATAATCGAAAAACCATTCTTCCAATCCGACCAAATCCATTTATAGCTATTTTAATCGTCATATAATTACCTAAAATGTATTAATTAAATTTAAATATCATACTCTATCCTTTCTTATTAAGCTATTTTTTTTTAATAATAATTAGAGAATATATTTATTTCTTTTCATATTAGAATTTATATTATGATATAATATTTTTTAAAATATATTAAAGATTATTCATATTATTACTTATTTTAAAAAATATATATATAAAATATTTTTATCAGGGATATATTTAATTTTATAAAGATTTATTTATATTTTAAAATCAATAATGAAAAATAGATAACCTATCTTGTATTAAAAAATAATACTAATTATTATTATTTTTTTTTAAAAAACATAATTTTTTTCATAATGTATAAAAAAAATAAAAAAAATAATAATTAAAGAAATAGTAAAGTTAATACGACTAATGTTTAGTTATATATAACATTTTATAAAAAGATATATTTAAAATGAATATCATAAAAAAAAAAAAAAATACATTGATCTCATATTTTAAAAAAGAAAAAGATTGCTTCATTCGCAACCAATTAATAGTGCATATAAAATACGGAATTGGTCGCTATGCAGGTCTTTGTACTTTTAATACCAAAAATATAATTAATGAATATATTATTATTATATATGCAAATAATGAAAAACTTTATGTTCCAATTACTTCTTTGTCATTGGTTAATCCATATCATAATTCAAAAGATTTAAAGATTCCATTAAATTCATTAAGCGACGACCGTTGGAATAAAAATAAAAAAAAAATAGAAAAAAAAATAAATGATATCGCTGTATATTTATTAGAAATATATTCTCAACGTTTAATTACTCCTGGTTTTTCTTTTTTAATCGATAAAAATCAATATCAAAATTTTTGTAATAATTTTCCATTTACATTAACTCAAGATCAAAATCGATCAATTCAAGAAGTGTTAAAAGATATGACTAAACCATATCCTATGGATCGATTAATTTGTGGTGATGTGGGTTTTGGAAAAACAGAAATAGCCATGAGAGCGGTATTTATAGCTTTAAATAATAAAAAACAAGTGGCAATTTTAGTTCCTACTACATTATTAGCTCAACAACATTTTTATAATTTTCAATATAGATTTAAAAAATATGTATATAAAATAAAACTCTTAACTCGTTTAACTATAAAAAAAAAGGAAGAAAAAATAAAAAAAAAAATAAAAAACGGTGATATAAATTTATTAATAGGAACTCATAAAATATTATCTAATCAAATAGAATGGAAAAATTTAGGATTATTAATTATTGATGAAGAACATCGTTTCGGTGTTTCTCACAAAGAAATTATTAAAAAACGTTATTTATTCATAGATGTTTTAACTCTTACAGCTACTCCTATTCCAAGAACTTTACATTTTTCTTTACTCGGATTAAGAGATTTATCAATTATATCTCAACCTATTCAAAAACGTTTACCTGTTAAAACTTTTCTTGAAACATATGAGCTTAAAAAAGTAAGAGATATAATCTTAAAAGAAATTAAACGCAATGGGCAAGTATATTATTTATTTAATTCAGTTAAAAAAATAAACGAAAAAATAAAAATTTTATCTGATTTTATTCCGGAAGCAAAATTTTGCATAAGTCATGGTAAAATGTCTGGAAAAGATTTAAATACCATTATGCGCGATTTTTTTATAAAACGTTACCATGTACTCGTTTGTACTACCATTATCGATACTGGTTTAGATATTAGTAATGTTAACACTATTATTGTAGAGAATGCTGATAAATTTGGTTTGTCACAACTACATCAATTAAGAGGTCGTGTCGGTCGCTCTAAAAAACAGGCTTACGCCTGGTTTTTTATTTCTAATTTTAAATACATTACAATTAATGCCAAAAAAAGACTAGAAATTATTTATGCCTTACAAAAGCTAGGGTCTGGATTAACGTTATCTGAATATGATTATGATATGAGAGGTGTAGGAGAAATTTTTGGAAATGTGCAGAGCGGACATATTAATAGTATTGGATTACATTTATATACAGAGATTCTATCCAATGCTATTAAAAATATTAAAAAAAACAAAAAGATCAATAATATATATCCTTCCAAAGATATCAAAATTAAATTAAATGCGTCAATGTTATTACCAGAAAGTTATATTTCCAACATTAATGTTCGACTATCTTTTTATAGAAAAATTACACATGCAAAAAATATAAAAGAACTAAAAAAAATAAAAATTAATTTATGTTTTTTATTTGGTATATTACCAACATATGCAAAAAATTTATTCTTATTACATTCAATTAGAATTATTGCTCATGATCTAGGGGTAAAAAAAATTGTCTCAAAATCTAACATTGGATATATAATTTTTTCTAAAAAAAATACAATAGACATTGATTACCTATCCTTTAATATAATAAGCAATCCTAAAATTTGGAAATTGTATAAAAAAAAACTATATTTCACTCGAATTTTTTTAAATGATTATAAACGACTACAATGGATTTGGAATTTTCTAAATAAGCTAAAAAAATTATAATCAGAAAATTTTTATTGAATCATTATCCTTATATAAATTTGATATATCTACATTAAATATAATTTAAAAATATTTTTTTAAAAATTAATGAATCGAATCAAATTTTTTTTTGATGAGTCTAAATAGACTAATAAAAAATTATTAATGTTTATAAACGTTCATCCTTTTTAGTTTTTGAAAAAGAATATTATTACAGATGATTAATTCTTTTTTTTCAAAAAAAAATGGTTATTTCTTTATAAGTGTATGAGTGATAACATGATTTTTTTTTATGATCTATTGCAAAAGAAAATAACTTTTCATCAAATTTAGAAGTCCATTTACTTTAAACCTTTTGAACTATCTTAAACATTTTTTTAAAATATAAAAATAAGATTTTTTATCTTTTTCTCAAACGTACTATAAAAATAATTAGTAATATACTATATAAAAAAATTATAAAAAAAATATAATAATATTTTTTTTAAAAAACCATATTAAATTTTTTAATAAAATAGATGCATGATACAATCTTTAAAAAAGAATCATGGAGTGTTATATATAATCTTTAACACTCCTTTTATTTAAAATGGTAAGTTATAGAAAAAATTTTAAATATTTCAAATAATATTTAGATTTTTTTATCCATTTGTAATAAATAATAAAAAAATTTTAATTTTCATAAATAGGATATTGTAAACATATTTTTTTTACCTTTTTTTTAATTGTTTTTCTTATATTATGATTATATGGGTCCGCTAAAATATCACATATCCAGTGCGATATATTAATTATATCATTTTTTTTAAACCCTCTGTATGCTACACAAGGTGTTCCAATACGAATTCCTGATGTAATTAGAGGATTTTTTTGATCATAAGGAATGGTATTTTTATTCACAATAATATTTACCGAAGATAATAATTCACTTGCTTCTTTTCCTGTAAGATTTTTATTTGATAAATCAACTAAAAAAAGATGATTACAAGTTTTTCCAGATACTACTGCAAATTTTCTATTTATAAAAGTTTCTGACATTATTTTTGAATATTTTAATATTTTTTTTTGTAATAGTATAAATTTTGAATTTAATGCATTTTTAAAAGAAATGGCTTTAGCAGCGATAACATGCATCAAGGGTCCTCCTTGACTACCTGGAAAAACAGAAGAATCTAATTTTTTATACATGTTCTTATCGCCATTTCGCGATAAAATTAATCCACCTCGCGGACCACCTAATGTTTTATGTGTAGTAGTACTAACTACATGAGCATAATCAAATGGATTAGGATATAAACCTGCCACTATTAATCCAGCTACATGAGAAATATCTACAATAAAATATGCACCGATAGAATCCGCAATATCACGCATGCGTTTCCAATCACAAATACCTGAATAAGCTGAAAAACCACCAATAATTAACTGAGGCCGATGTTTTTTAGATAAATATTCTAAATTGATATAATCTAAATTTCCTTTTAGATCAACTCCATAAGAATATGCACGATATATTTTTCCTGAAAAATTTATAGAGGATCCATGCGTTAAATGTCCTCCATGCATTAAATTCATTCCTAAAATAATATCATTAGGCTTCAATAAAGCTTGAAAAATTGAAAAATTCGCTTGAGAACCAGAATGAGGTTGAACATTAACATAGTCCACTTTAAATAATTTTTTTGCTCGATTAATAGCTATTTTTTCTATTTCATCGATAATATGACAGCCATCATAAAAACGATTTCCAATATATCCTTCTGCATATTTATTAGTAAGACAGGATCCTTGTGCTTTCATAACAGAACGACTAGTATAATTTTCTGAGGCAATTAAATTTATTGATTTTTCTTGACGAAGTTTTTCTTTTTTAATCAAGGTAAATATTTGATCATCATTAGAATAAATGCTATTATTTTTCATAATTTTTCTCTGATTATTAGGTATAAAAACCATTTTTTATAAGTAAATACATATTAAAATAAAATTTATATGTATATAGTTATATTATATAAAAATACATGGGCTTTGAAAAATTCTATAAAAAAATTCTTTTTTTTGGGTTCTAAGCGATATATTTTTTATTATAATTTTATTTGAACTTAAAAGGTATGAATCTAAAATTAATAAAAATTTTGTGTGATTTTGAATAGCGTGCTTTATTTGATTTGATACACTTATTTTAGTTATATTAGTATCAATTTTTAACTTCGGCCATATTGTATGTAATTGATCTGATATATCTAATACAAATCTATAAAATTCAGGATTGGAAAAAATAATTTGGATGTCTATAAAGTAATTATTTTTTATTATTTTTTTTTTAAAAAGTTCTTTTAATAAAAATAATCGATCTATACCTATTGCACAACCCATAGCTGAATTTTTTGGACCACCTAAATTTTTAATTAATTGATCATAGCGACCACCTGCGCATATCGTGTCTTGAGCTCCTAAATTTTTACTTTTCCATTCAAAAACAGTATCATTATAATAATCTAAACCTCGAACTAGTTTATGATTAATAATGTAATTAACCTGTTTTTGATCTAAATAATTACATAATTTTTGAAATCGTAATTGCGAAGATAAATCTAAATAATTAATCAATTTTGGAGCATTTTTCATCATTAAAATAATATTTATATTCTTGCTATCTAATAAACGAATCGGATTATTTAATATAACGTTTCTGAAATTATCTAAATTAAATTTATCTATTTTTTTTTCACAAAATATACGTAAATCATTTTCATAATTTTTGCGGTTATTAATAGAACCAATTGAATTAATTTCTAAAATTAAATCTTTAAGGATTCCCAATTTATTCCAAATTTTTATAGTTAATAAAATAAGATCAAAATCTATAATCGGATCAGAAAATCCAAAGACTTCAATTCCTAGTTGATAAAATTGGCGAAATCGTCCTTTTTGTGGACGCTCATACCGAAACATTGGACCATAATACCATAACTTTTGAAACAATGATTTTTTAAAAATATGATGCTGTATACATGCTCGAATGCAACCTACCGTCCCTTCTGGACGTAAAGAAATATTTTTTTCATTACGATCATAAAAACTATACATTTCCTTAGACATTACATCGGTATTACCCCCAATGCTTTTCTTAAAGATCTCGGTATCTTCTAAAATCGGAGTTCGAATTTCTTTATAAGTGTGGCTTTTTAAAATTTTGATTATTTTTTTTTCTATAATTTGTAAATAAATAGTGTCCTTAGGAAGGAAATCATGCATTCCTCTAATTGATTGATTTTTTTTTTTCATATTCACCTTTTACAAAAAATATATATTTTGAATCAAAATAATTTAATAATTTTCTTTTTTTTATATTCTTATATCTAATATATCGATTATAAAATACATTAATAAATCAAAAAAAATAAATTCTGAGTTGTATATATTATTTAATTCTTTATATTTTTTAATCCAGCTAATTGTCCGCAAGCTGCATAAATATCAGAACCTCTATTTTTTCGGATTTTGACAATAAAACCATGTTTAATTAAAAAATCAGAAAAAATATGGATCGTATTACTATTACTACATTGATATCTTGAATTTTTTATGGGATTCCAAGGAATAAGATTAATTTTACAAGATAGATTTTTTAATAATAAAATAAGTTCTTCTGCATGATATATAGTATCATTAATATCTTTTAACATAATATATTCAATAGTTACCACACCACGATTAGCTGTAGACTTTTTTAAATATTCTTGAACCGCTGATAATAAAGAAGCGATATTAAATTTTTTATTAATAGGCATTAAGGTATTGCGTAAAACATCATTGGAAGCATGCAAAGAAATAGCTAAAGAAATGTCAACTTTACCACATATTTTTTTTATTGCTGGTACAATGCCTGCAGTAGATAATGTAAATTTATGTTTAGAAAAATTAAATCCGTACTGACTTAATATAATATGTAAAGCTGGAATAACATTTTTTAAATTTAATAATGGTTCACCCATACCCATCATAACTATATTAGTTATTTTAGACATCTGAAAAATTTTCATAGAATCAAAATTATTATTATGAATAATATTCATTATATACCAAATTTGACCAATAATTTCAGATACTACAAGGTTACGAGTAAAACCTAAATAACCTGTAGCACAAAAATTACATTTTAATACACAGCCTATTTGAGATGAAATACATAATGTTGATCGATTTTTTTCTGGAATATAGATCGTTTCAATATAACCAGTATTTACAAAAAAATTCCATTTAATAGTACCGTCTTTTGATATTTGTTTTGATATATATTTTGGAGCCTGAATAATTGCTATATCATGTAACTTTTTTTTTAAATTAATGCTAAAATTATTCATAATATCAAAGTTACAACAATATTTTTTATAAATCCAATCCATCAATTGAACAGCACGAAATTCTTTTTCTCCTAAAGATAAAAAGAATTCTTTCATTTTTATTAAATTAAAATTTAATAAATTAATTTTTTTATTTTTTTTTCTTTTTAAATCAATATTATATAACATTACTTTTCCGTCAATATTTTAAATAGATAATAAATAATTTAATTGACTTAAAAAATTAATTAAATTATTTATTTTCTTAAAGATATAAAAAGTTTAAAATAATTATATATATAACATAATATATAAAATTATAATTAATACAAAACAAAATCAATTTGATGTAATATTTTACATTATATTTTAAAAGAGGTTTTTTATGAATCCATTATTAAATATTGCTATTCGTGCAATTCGAAAAGGTGGCAATCTTATTGCTAAAAATTATGATTCTATTAATTATAATCAATATAATAATCTTGATATTGATTATAACAATAATATTATAAATATTATGTGTAAAAAAATTTTTAATGTGATATTTAATATCATACATGATGTATATCCAAAACACGTTATTCTAGATATTAACCATAAAAAAAATATAAATAACAATACTGATACTCAATGGTGGATTAATACTTTAGATGGAAAAATCAATTTTATTCATAAAATTCCTTATTTTTGTTTATCAATTATGATAAAAAAAAATAATATAACAAATTTTTCAATTATTTATGATCCTATAAAAAATGATTTATTTACTGCAACTAAAGGAAAAGGCGCTCAGTTAAATGGATGTAGAATGCGTTGCAAAAAATATACTACCTTTTCTAAAAAAATAGTTGTGATGCACTTTAATTATATTAATACAAAAAATCTCCATTTATGTATGTTAATAACAAAAACTTTGTTAAAAGAAAAAATATATATTAGAAATTTTGGATGTTCTACTTTAGATTTAGTCTACTTAGCTGCCGGGAAAATTGATGCGTATATTAATCTGAAGTATATTCATCAAAAAAATATTGCTGGAGAATTACAAACTCGCGAATCTGGCGCGTTAATTACAGATATTTTCGGAAATTGTAACTATATAAAAAATAATAATATATTAATTGGAAATGCAAAAACTTTAGAGTTTATTTTAAAAAAAATATATTTTTTAAAAAATTTAATTAACCTTAATAAAAAATAAAAAACATCTAATCAAAATTAATTTTTCTTTAGTTAATATGAAAATATAGTAAATATAGAATAATTATGATTTTTTTAATAAAAATATTAGATATATAAAAATTCTAAAAATATCAAAGAAAATAAATAAAATATTTTTTTAAAAATAAAAAATCCATTGTATAAATATTTTTTAAGGATATTATTAAAGAAAATTATAATAAATTTTTAAATTTATAGTTAATATGTCACTGTTCTATAAGAGTATTTTAAGACTAAAAATTATTTTTTTTTAAAAAAAATTAAATATTAAAATTAAAATAATTATTAATATTTTAATGAAACTGATCTAAATATTTTTTTTATTAGAGAAAAATTTACTTCTAAAAAATCTTTAACACGTAAAGATTTTGGAAGAATGACGTCTCCATAACGTATTCTAATTAATTGATTAACTTCGATTCCAATATATTTCCATAAACGACGTACTTCTTTATTTTTGCCTTGAAATAATGATACAGAAAACCATTTATTATTTTTACTACCAGAAAGATATTTAATTGAATGAAATCTAGATATTGAATTATCTAAAAAAATTCCTTTATTTAAAATATTCATTTTTTTTTTTGAAAAAATACCAAAAACATTCACTAAATATTCTCTGATAATCATATAATTAGGATGCATTAATCGATATGCTAATTCTCCATAATTTGTAAATAATAATAAACCAGAAGTTCTATAATCTAATCGGCCAACAGTAATCCAACGAGAAAAAAGTAATTTTGGTAAATTCTTAAAAACGGTATTTCGATTTTTTTCATCTTTACGCGTACATATTTCTCCAATTGGTTTATTATATATTAAAACCCTTTTGGGATCGAATTTTATACAATAATTTTTCTGATTAATTGTAATAGATTTAATATTATCATATTCAAAACGATCACCAATAGAAACTTTTACAGCATTAATATAAACCACACCTAAAAAAATTTTTTTTTCAATATAACGACGTGAACCATAACCTAAATTCGATAATATTTTTTGAATTTTTTCTGACATAAATACTCCTTTATAATTCAAATTATTTAGGAATTTTTTTTATAAAACAAGTATTTTTTTTTGCTGTAAACAATGTTATTATTGTACTCACTAATAAAAATAAAATAAATAAATATTCAAGATTGGATATTTTTGTTTGATATAAATACTTATCTAAAACAAGAGAAATTATGGGGAAAATTACAAAAACAACAGATGAATAACAAGAATCAATTTTTTTCTGTAAAAAAAAATAAGATAGTATTCCTAAAAAACCAACAAAAATACTTAAATACAACAAAGCTGCTATAGAATGCATAGAAAATGATTGTAATTCCGGTTTTTCTATTAACCAACCAAAAATTGATAAAATTAAACCTGAAAATAAAGAAGGGATACCATTAAAAGATAAAACTGAAATATGATAAAAATTTTTTTTTAAATAAATATACATAACTGCTTGAAAAAAAATTGATAAAAACAATAAAAAAACTCCAAACTCTTGATGTATATAAGAATTTTTCCATTGTATCAATAAAAAAAACATCAATGATATAAAATGTAAGAATATTCCAAATATTTGATATACATTTATTAATTCATCATACATTATGTATGATAGTAATAAACTTATAATAGGCATACTTGAATAAATTAATGATGCTGTAGGGACATTGACATAACGACCTCCATATAACATTAATGTAAATGGTATCGAAAAATAAAAAATGGATATATAAACTTGAATCATACGTTGCCCATAGGGAAAAAATAAAGGAGTTTTAGTTAATAAAGCTGTAAAAATAGATATTGGCGCCGTAATTAAGAAACGTAATCCTGTTGCAAAAAATGGAGGAATTGTAACTAATACCATTTTCATAGCAATCCACGTTGTTCCCCACATAATTGAAATTAAAAAAAATAATAAAAAAATAATAAAATGTTTCATATTTGTTCCTTTTTTTATTTTATAAATAAAATTTTTTTTAAGTACTTAAAAAAAATCAATAAAAAATTAATAAAAAAAATAATTCCTTTAGAATAGAGAGTATATAATATATACATACATATATGAAATAAAATTAAATATCATTAAAAATTAATCCCAATATTTATCAAAATATGTCAAACAAAATTAAAAATTCCAAAATAAAAATATAAAAAATTTTATTTATAAATGATAATAATTACTATATAAAGATAAACATGAAAAAAATTTTAAAAAAAATATATAAAAATAATTTTTTAACAAAAAAAGAAAGTTTTTTTATATTTAACCAAATTCTTAATAAAAAAATCAATAATATACAATTATCAGCTATCTTAGCAATAATGTCAGCAAGAAAAGAAACAGAGCACGAAGTTATCGGAGCTCGAAAAGCTTGTTTACAATACCAACCTACTTTTCCAAAAACAAACTATATTTGTGCTGATATTGTAGGAACTGGAGGGGATCAAAAAAATAGTTTTAATATTTCAACTGTTAGCTCTATTGTGGCAGCTTATTATGGAATAAAAATCGCAAAAATTTGTAATGTAAGCTCGTCTGGTATAGTAGGATCGGTAGATTTATTAACTCATTTCAACATTAACGTTTTTATCTCTCCTGAAAAATCTAAAAAATTATTAGATAAATACAATATTTGTTTTTTATCTGCCAATCAATACTTAAACATATTTAAAAGAGTCGAAAAGGTTCGAAAAATATTAAGCACTAAAACAATATTTAATAAATTAGGTCCTATTTTAAATCCTGTACAACCATCTTATAGTATCATCGGCGTTTACTCATCTAAATTATTATTATTTTTTGCTAAAATATTAAAAAAATTAAAATACAAAAATGCTATAGTAGTGCATAGCGAAGGTTCGGATGAAATAATACTTTGCAAAAATATTCAAATTGCTGAATTAAAAAACAATCAAATAAATCAATATACTTTATCTGCTAAAGATTTTGGTTTAAAAGAAATAGAAAAAGATTGTCTTTTTAATAAAACTAAAAAAGAGAACTACCAAGAAACAAAAAAACTCTTTCAAGGTTTGGGAAAAACGTATTATGTTAACACAATCGCCGCTAATGTAGCGTTATTATTAAAAATAACAAATATTTCAAATAATTTAATTACTAATACAACTACAATAATTAAATTAATTCAAAGCGGAAAAATATATAATTTTATAAAAAAATTATCAAAATTTACTACAAAGAAAAACTAATGAAAAGTAATACATTATTAAAAATTTTACAATATAAAAAAATATGGATTCAGCAACACAAAATACAAAAACCATTATTATCTTTTTATCATGATTTAAAAAAATCCAAAAAAAATTTTAAAAAATCAATTATAAAAAATAATCCAGCATTCATTTTTGAATGTAAAAAAGCCTCTCCTTCGCAAGGATTATTAAGATCTAAATTTAGCATTCCTAAAATAATAAATATTTATAATAAATATGCTAATGCAATATCAGTTATTACAGAAAATAAATTTTTTAAAGGTAGTTTTGAAGATCTGAAAAACGCAGCTCAATATACAAATAAACCAATTTTATGTAAAGATTTTTTCATAGATCCTTATCAAATTTATTATGCTAGATATCATCAAGCAGATGCTATTTTATTAATGATGTCTATTTTAAGCGATTCACAATATGTTATGATGACTGATTTAGCAAAAAAAATGAATATGCATATTCTTACAGAGGTACATAATCATGTTGAATTAAATCGTGCTTTATTATTAAATGCAGAAATTATTGGTATTAATAATAGAAATTTAAAAGATCTATCTATCAATTTAAAAACCACAATTCAAATTGCGCCATTAATTCCGTTAGATCGTATTATTATTTCTGAATCTGGAATTAATAATTATAAAAAAATTCGTATGTTAAGTAGTTATGTTAATGGGTTTTTGATAGGGACTCATTTAATGAAATCAAGTAATCTTGATACCTCGGTACGTAGCATAGTATATGGTTACAATAAAGTATGCGGATTAACGAGAATGAAAGACGCTTTTATTGCTGAAAAAAGCGGTTGTATTTATGGAGGATTTATTTTTTATAATAATTCTCCCCGATATATCAAAAGGCATTTTTGTAAAAAAATCATAAATCAAGTAAAACTAAAATATGTTGGAGTTTTTGTTAACGCTCGAATAGATGATATATTATTAAGAGTAATACAGCTATCATTATCAGTTGTACAGTTACATGGACACGAAAATCAAGAATATATTCAAAAATTACGAGATGTATTACCTCATAACGTAAAAATCTGGAAGGCATTATCCGTTCAAGATTCTTTTCCTACTCAAAGATATTGTTATGTTGATCGTTATTTAATAGATAATAAAAATGGAGGTACCGGATCAACATTTAATTGGAATTTAATTAAAAAACATGATGTTTCAAAAATAATTTTAGCAGGTGGCTTAACATTACAAAATATCTTTAAAGCATCTACTTTAGGTTTTTATGGTTTGGATTTTAATTCAGGAATAGAAAAAATGCCTGGCATTAAAGATTCTAAAAAAATTATTCAAACTTTTAATTTATTAAAAAATTTTCCATTACGATCTCTTTTAACTAACTAAAATTTTTTTCAAAATAAAGATCAAAAAAACATGACATTACTCAACCCTTACTTTGGAAAATTTGGCGGAATGTATGTTCCACAAATATTAATGCCGGCATTATACCAATTAGAAAAAGCATTTATTAATACTATACATGATACTAAATTTCAAAAAAGATTGTCTAATTTATTAAAAAATTATGCTGGACGACCTACACCATTAACTTTATGTAAGAATTTAACCCGAGGTACTAACACAAAGATTTTCTTAAAAAGAGAAGATCTACTTCATGGCGGAGCTCACAAAACTAATCAAGTGTTAGGACAGATATTATTAGCAAAATATATGAAAAAAAAAGACATTATAGTTGAAACCGGAGCCGGTCAACATGGTATAGCATCAGCATCTGCATCCGCATTATTTAATTTAAATTGTCGAATTTATATGGGTGAAAAAGATATCGAAAGACAAGCATCAAATGTCCTAAAAATGAAAATTATGGGCGCAAAAGTTATTCCTGTATCAACTGGCACTAAAACATTAAAAGAAGCTTGTAATGCCGCTTTACGAGATTGGACGGAAAATTATTCTACAGCACATTATATGTTAGGAACAGCAGCTGGACCCCATCCATACCCTACTATTGTACGTGAATATCAAAAAATAATTGGAAAAGAAACAAAAAAACAAATTTTTTTTGAAAATAAACAAGTTCCAGATAAAATTATTGCTTGTGTTGGAGGCGGATCAAATGCTATCGGAATATTTACAAGCTTTATAGAAGATAAAAGAATCGAGTTAATTGGAGTAGAACCTGCTGGTTTAGGTTTACATACTAACAAACATGGAGCACCTATCAATAAAGGAAAAATAGGCATCTACTTTGGAATGAAATCATATTTAATGCAAAATAATGAAGGACAAATAAAAAACTCTTGGTCTATTTCTGCTGGATTAGATTTTCCTTCTGTAGGTCCGGAACATGCCTGGTTGCATCATATTAAAAGAGTAAAATATGTATCCATTACAGATAAAGAAGCTGTTAATGCTTTTTTATTACTATCCAAAAAAGAAGGTATTATTCCTGCTCTTGAATCTTCTCATGCATTAGCTTATGCCCTGAATATAATGAAAAAAGATCCCAAAAAAAGTCAAACAATCATAGTAAATTTATCTGGTCGAGGCGATAAAGATATGTCTACAATTAAAAAAAATATAAATATTGAGAAGAACAATGACAAAACAATATAATCTTTTGTTTAAAAAATTAAAAATTAAAAAAGAAGGCTGTTTTATTCCATTTGTCGTATTAGGGGATCCATCTTTTAATATATCATTACAAATTATTGATACTTTGATTCAAAGCGGCGCTGATGCTTTAGAATTAGGAATTCCTTTTTCAGATCCTATTGCAGATGGTATTACTATACAAAAAGCACACACACGTGCTTTTTTGAATAAAATGACCCTTAAAAAATGTTTTTTAATGTTAAAAATGATAAAAAAAAAATACCCGCTAATACCCATAGGATTATTAGTATATGCAAATATTATTTTTTCTTATGGAATATCAAAATTTTATCATTTATGTTCTCTTATAAAAATAAACTCTATTTTAATAGCAGATATTCCATATGAAGAATCACAAGAAATTCGAAAGGCAGCTCAAGAAAATAATATTTTACAAGTATTTATTTGTCCTCCTGATGCTAATCATCACGTTATTAAAAAAATATCAGAATACAGTCAAGGATATGTATATCTTGTATCAAGACCAGGTATTACCGGACTGCAAAAAAGTCGGGTCGAAATTTCTTTAACAAATACAATAAAAAAATTAAAGAAATATCATTCACAACCTATTATACAAGGATTTGGAATTTTTACATCTGATCAAATTAAAAAATCTTTAAATAATGGAGTAAAAGGAATAATTTGTGGCTCTTTATTTGCCACGATTATAGAAAAAAATTTTATAAATCATATCAAATTAATAAAAAAAATAAAAAAAATAACAATAAAATTAAAACACGCAACTAAAAAATATTTTAAGACCTTAAAGTAATTTAATAATGTATATTATTACTATTTACATCTTTATTTTTTGTTTGTAAAATATTAAATTACTGTGAAAAATCTTTTTTAAATCAAAGATTCCTTAATCCATCAAAAATAAAAAAAATATTTTCTTTCTGTATCTGAGATTGATAAAAATTTTTCAATAAGTCTTTTAAAAAAGGAAGTATTTATGTTTTCTATGATATACACAATTAGTTGTGATTCTTATTTGTTTTTTAAAAAACAAATTATTAATATCATTATATTGTCAGCATTATGTGCTTTTTTTACTATTATTATTCAATATATGATTGGTCCGAACCTAAATGAAATTTCTATTTTATATGAAACATTTTTTTTAAAAAAATATACGTTTTTCCAAATTTTACATAAAATAACAAATGAACAAAAAAAAATTATATTACATATTTTTTGTGTAAAAACATTATCTTTATTAATTAATCATACTGCTTTGTATACTGCTATAATATTTTTAATAAAATCTATTATTTCTAAAAAACAGAAAAATTTATATCACATAATTAAAAAATCCATTCATTATCTTCCGATTGTATTGCCGTTAATCTTTTTAAAATTTTTTATAACAGAAGTAGGCTTTATTTTTTTTAAAATTCCCGGTATAATATTAAGCATTTTATTACCTTTATCTCCTGTTCTTCTATTAATAGAAAATCAAAATATACTCTCTTCTTTAAAAAATAGCATATTAATTTCATGGGAGAATATATATGTTATTATATTCCCAATTTTAGTATGGAATTTTTTAAAATGGATTCTAATTACTCTTTTTGTGACACTATATATCTTTCCTGTTCATATGAATATTTTTATAATAAATTTTTTACTAAATTTTGGATATTCATATATTGCTATTTACCTTTTTCGTTTTAACGCATTAATAAAAGTAAAAAATGTGATTTAAAAACACATTAGAATAAGACTATACAATGGTTTTTAAAACATTGATTATATTTAGCAGTTTTTAATAAGACTGCTGATTTAACAAGTAAACATTTATTTATCTATTTATCTCATTTTTTATAATATTAAAAGAAAAAATATTTATAAAAAAATAAAAATTTGCAAAAAAATAAATAAATTTTCTACAATAAAAGAGTGGATTACATGTGAAAAAAAAAAATAATATTCAATCTCAAAAAAATTTAATGTTAAAAACATTAGTTATGCCGTCAAAAAAAAATATGAATGGAAATATCTTTGGAGGGTGGATTATGTCTCAAATGGATATTGGAGGAGCTATTTTAGCAAAAGAAATCTCTGGAAATAAAGTATCTACAGTACATGTAAAATATATAAATTTTTTAAAACCTATCTTTGCAGGTGATTTAGTTTTCTGTTATGCTAAATGTCTTTGTATTGGAAATACATCTATGACTATAAAAATTGAAATATGGACCAAAAAAATATCTAAAGAAAGTTTTGGAGCTTATTATTGTGTAGCGGAAGCAGTATTCATTTATGTCTCCTTAAATAAAAAAGGTCAACCAAAAACTTTACCTGCTATGAGTATTTTATAAAAATTATCTTTTTTATATATAAAAAAATTATTCATCATTATCAACAACATTATCTTTAAAAATAAAAAAAAACAATTTTAATTATTAATATATAAAAAAATAATAAAAGATATAACCATTATGGTGAAAAATTAAATAATAAAACTCTTTTATAAAAGAAAAATTTATTAAATAAAAAAATTTTATCTTTATTTGTCAATCTTCATTTTTTCTAAAAATTATTAAAAATAATATGTAAAATAAAGAAAATAAAAACAAAAACTATTAAATCATTTAAAAAAAATATAAAAATTATTTAAAGTTTTATAATTATATATAACAAAATAAATGTTATATATTTTAATATAATATTTATATATTATAAAATATATTAAATATTAGGATGTGAATCATATGAAAGTTTTTTTGAAAAAAATGATAAAACTATTTCAATGTCTTTATTGGATCTTTAATGTATTAAGGAAAATATTATTAAATATTTTATTTCTTTTTCTTATTATGGGAATTGGATTATGGATATATTCACAAAAAAATAATTCTGCTATATTATATCATCCAAATTATAATAGTGCTTTAATTATTAATTTAAATGAAAAAATAAAAGAACAAGAATTAGCTAATCAATATATAAAAAACAATCTTTACAATAAATTACGTTTTTTATATGATGAAAATACAAAAAACTCAGTATTTGAAATAGTTCAAAAAATTCGACAGGCTAAAAAAGACCCTAAAATTACTGGTTTAATATTAAAAATGCATAGTACATTTACTAGCAATCAAGTCATTTTATCTTATATTGGAAAAGCTCTACAAGAATTTAAAAAATCTGGAAAAGCTATTTATGCTATAGGTTTTCAATATACACAAAGTCAATATTATTTAGCTAGCTTTGCTAAAAAAATTTTTTTATTACCTCATGGAAAAATTAAATTATATGGATTTTCTAGTAAACAATTATATTTTAAAAAATTTCTAAATACATGCAAAGTACATCTGCACATATTTCGTATTGGAAAATATAAATCCGCTGTAGAACCTTTTTTGCGCAACCAACCCTCTAATTTAAATAAAAAAATTAATACTCATTGGATGAATGCAATATGGAAAAATTATTTAGAAACGGTTGCAAAAAATAGAAAAACAACAAAAGAAGATATTTTTCCTAAACCTCGAAGAATTATGCACACATTAAAAAAAAACAAAAATACAATAACAAAAATCGCACTAAAAAATCACTTAATTGACAAAATTGACACCTATATTAATATAAATAAATACTTGATTAAAATCTTTGGTAAAAATAAAAACAATAAAAAATTTAATTCTATTAATATCAATAATTATTTTTTAAAAAAAAAAAAAATAACTAAACTGCCCAATAAAATTGCTATTATTTTAGCTAATGGTACTATCGATAATAATCTAAATAATGCTAAAGGTATGAATGTATCATCTATTATAGCACAGATGAAATACGCAAAAAATGATTCAAATATTCGTTCAATTGTTCTTAGAATTAATAGTCCAGGAGGAAATGCGAATATTTCTGAATTACTACGGAAAAAAATATCAATAGTTCGCAAAATAAATAAGCCAATCGTGATTTCTATGGGTAATGTTGCTGCTTCTGGAGGATATTGGATAGCTATGGGTGGAAGTTTTATCATTGCGCATCCTATCACCATTACTGGTTCTATAGGAATTTTTTCTGTTTTACAGACATTTGAAAAAACATTATCCACATTAGGAATTCATAATATTGGTTCAGAAATCTTACCTATAAATAATTTTTATGCATATAATAACTTAACCATTAAAAACAAAAAAATAATGAAAATTAATCTTTGTAAAGGTTATAAAAAATTTGTTAAATTAGTAGCTCATTCACGTCATAGAAGTTTACAACAAATTAACAGAATTGCACAAGGAAGAATTTGGTTAGGAAAAAATGCAAAAAATATAGGATTAATAGATCAATTAGGTGATTTTGATTCTGCTATTATAAAAGCAGCAAAATTAGCAAAATTAAAAAAATACGAAATAGTATGGATAAAAACACCTAATAACTTTCTAACTCACTTAAAATATCAATTATATTTCTTCATACACCAATCTTTTAAGAATGTTGTATTAATATGTTCCCCGGATATGATTCAAAAAATAATTTTTGCTCCATTAAATATTATGTATTCAATTACAAAATATTTTGGAAATAATAAATATTCAGCTCTTTGTTTAAATTATAAAATAAAATATTAACTTTCTTACACATAATATATAAAAACACCAATAAGAAACTTTATTGGTGTTTTTATATATTATGTGTAAGAAAGTTAATATTTTCTATGTTTTTAAATTTCTTACATCTATAAAACAAGAAAAAATTTCAAGAGTATAATGAAAAAATTAAATTTTCATTAAGTCATAATTTGTTGATCAGCATGATAAGAGGAACGTACTAGTGGACCACAAAAGACATGACGAAAACCTAAAGATATTGCATATTTTTGAAAAAGATCAAAATCCTGTGGGGTAATGTATTTTTTAACCGGTAAATGTTTTTTACTTGGTTGCATATACTGACCTATTGTAATAATAGAAACTCCATTCTTTTTTAAATCTTTTAAAACAGAAAAAACTTCATCAGGATATTCTCCTAATCCTAACATTAAACCAGATTTAGTCGGTATATCAGGGCAATATTTCTTAAATGTACGTAATAATGTTAATGAATGTTGATAATTAGCTCCGGGACGAATAATCGAATATAAACGAGGAACGTTTTCAATATTGTGATTAAATACATCTGGTGGACATTTTCTAATAATTTTTAAAGCTATTTTAATATTTTTTCGAAAATCGGGAACTAAAATTTCTACTTTAATATTTTTTATATTACGAATAAAACGTATACAATTATAAAAATGTTTAGCTCCTCCATCATATAAATCATCCCGAGTCACTGAAGTTAACACAACATATTTTAAATTTAATTTCATAATTACATGATATAATTTTTCAGGTTCTTGATCATCAGGAATAATTGGACGACCTTTTATAACAGCACAAAATGGACATTTTCTTGTACAAATAAATCCTAAAATCATAAAAGTCGCCGTACTTCGATTAAAACATTCAGATAAATTAGGACATTGAGCTTCTTCACACACAGAATATAATTTATATTTTCTTAGTAGTAATTTAATATTTTTTACATTTTTTGTAACGACTGGTAAACGAATTCGTAACCAGTCTGGTTTTTTCAAATACTCTATCTTTCTTTTTATTTTATTTTGAGTATATGTAATATCGTGTACTGGTATATTTATTTTTTTTTTTTTTTTATTTTATGATTTTTCATATTTTTATCAACTATATTATTTTATTTTGATATTATATTAATATTAAAAAGAAAAATAATTTAATCATGCTCCATTTTCTTTTTACAATATTTTTTAATTTTAAAATTTTTACAAAAAATTTTTATTAAAACTTCTTTTACAATATTTATTGTAACATGTTTATTATGATGACATACTTGTGTCATTATAATATCTTTTCTTCCGCACGGATTGATATATTTAAATGGAGTTAAGTCCATATTAATATTTAAAGAAGCGCCATGCAAAGAACACCCCTTTATAATACGAAAACCAAGAGAACATATTTTTTGATTATTAATATATACTCCTGGTTGATCTTTTTTAATATGTGCCGTAATAGAAAAAAAAAGAAGTACTTGAATTATGATTTTTTCTATAATATGAATAAAATTTCTAAATTTAATATGATTACGCTTTAGATTTAATAATATATATATTACTAATTGCCCTGGACCATGATACGTAATTTTTCCTCCTCGATTTGAAAAAAAAACCGGTATCTCTTGAATATACTTCAATTTTATTTTTTTTTCTGATAAACCATGAGTGTATACAGGATAATGTTCAACTAACCATAATTCATCAAACGTCCCATCCTTACGATGCTTTGTAAAATGATTCATATTTTCTGATACTTCTAACCAACTACACAAACCTAGATCTCGAATAATAATATGCATATTATAATTTTAAATATAAATATTGATTAAATATAAAAATTTTTAAAATAAAATTAAGTAATGTCAGGTATAAAAATTAAATATAACTAAAAAAAATTGATTTCATACCGTTAAAAATACATTCTACTGCAAGAGCTAATAACAATAAACCCATTATACGATTAATGACTGTAATATAAATTTCATCTATAATAGTAGTAATATATGGAGATATTTTAAAAACTACCCAACAAAAAAAAGAAAAAAAGACAATAACAAAAGAAAAACCAATTAAGTGATAATAATTAGAATACTGCATTCTCCACAAAATCACAGAACTAATAGCACCTGGCCCTGCTATTAATGGCATAGCTAACGGCATAATAGAAATATCTTGTGCAGATAATTTTTTCTGTTTATTTATATTAGAAATATTATTTTTAGATGTAAAACATGATATATTTTTTAATAATGTTCCGTTTATCATAGAGTAAGCGATCGTAAAAATTAATAAACCTCCAGCTATACGGAAGGATTCAATTGATATATTAAAAACGTCTAAAACATAACAACCATAAAATAAAGAAAATAATAAAATAATTAAAGCTGTAAAATTTGCTTTCATATTGGTTTTATTTCTTTCATTATTGGTTTGATTATTCGTTAAACTGATAAAAACCGGAATCATTCCAATTGGATTAATAATTGTAAAAAGACTAATAAAAAATTTGATATATACATATAATTCTGTATTAAAAAAATTCATTGGAAATTCCTAAATGATATGTTTTTTGATAAAATTATAAAAAAAAGTTTTAAATAGTCATATACTATATACATTAAGTTTAAATTATATTTACCTTGAAAACAAGATTAAATTATACTCGCAATAATTGTATTATTTTCTTTTTTAATACTTAATAAACGAACCTTAATAATATCTGTAACATAATAGTAAATCTTATTATGTATGTATACCACACCTAATTCAGTATTAAAAGTTATCTCTGTTTTTAATTGATGTATAAAAGATGCTGGTATAAAAACAAAGGCACCATTATTAATTAAACGTACCTGTATTCCATTTTTAAAAATATCAGTGATGGTAGCTTTTAAGTACTGATTATTTTTATAATATTTGAAAAAAAATTGGACATATAACCATTTCTCTAATTCTTTAACTGCAATGCGATAAAGTCGTCTACGATTTAAAATATGAGTAACAACATCCTGCTCTGGTTTTCTAATATTTTTTAAACCCATAATTACAGATTTTATTAAACGATGATTGATAATATCACTATATTTTCGAATAGGAGATGTCCAAGTCGCATAATAATCTAAACCTAAGGCAAAATGCGCTTGTGGTATTAAACTAAGTTCACCAAAAGCTTGTAGTTTACAAATTCGATTATAAATATAATTATTTGACAAATTTTTTAAATATTTATGTAATTTGCAAAATCCTTTTAACGTCATAATTTCATGAGACTGAACAAAAATGTTATATTTTTTTAAAAAATTAGAAGCAGAGTTAGCATTTACAACATCAAAACCTATATGAGTATTATATAAACCAAAACCTAAAGTATTTTTTAAAAAAAAAGCTGCACATATATTAGCTGTAATCATACACTCTTCTATAATTTTATGCGCTACTCTACGATTTTCAATGAAAATACCTAAAACTTCTTTCTTTTCAGATAAATTAAAACGATATTCTGGATAGTTAGGAAAAATTAATGCATTCTTTTTTCTCCATTTATATCTAATATCATATATTATTTTTAATAATTTTATTTGTTTCTTAATTTTTTTATTTTTAGGTTTCCAAATTCCTAATTTTTCTAACCAATTTGATACATTATCATATGATAACTGACTCTTAGATTGAATATATGCTAAGAAAAATTCTAAATCTTTATATAATATATTTCCTTTCGCATCTATAATAACACGACATGCTAAAACAGGACGAATTTCATTTTGCTTTAAAGAACATAAATCTTCTGATAAAATTTTTGGCAACATAGGTATGTTGAATCCTGGTAAATAATTTGTAAAACTTCTTTTTTTTGCAATATTATCAAGATCAGTATTATTAGATATATATTCAGTGGGATCAGCTATAGCAATAGTTAAAGAATAATTCTCATTTGAAATTTTTTCTACAAAAACTGCGTCATCTATATCTTTTGTATTACTATTATCTATAGTTATAAAATCTAAATGAGTTAAATTTTTACGAATTTTTAGACTATTATTGCGATATATTAAATTATTTTTTTTTATCTCTGGTGAAGATTTTTCTAAATTATATCTAGTTAATACAACATACCATGGAGCTAATGGATTTTCTTTCTGAGCAATAAAATCGATAATTTTTGCTTCAAAAACATTTTTTTGATTTAAACAATGGCTAGTTAATTTTCCAAGAACCCAGTCACCATCTTTTAAAATAGAAGTATTAACAGCACATAAACAATGTAATGACACTCCCTTTAAATAAGGATAAATTGGTTGAAGAAAAATTAAATCATTGATTTTATAAACATTTCCGATAAATTTTTTTAAAAATGGTTCTATCAATTTTTCTGGATATATCATTTTTCGGTTATTTTTTACAATTATACTACCAATAATTTTATCGCCATTCATAACTTTTTTCATATTTTTAGAAGCAATTAAATATTTTTTTTTAGAATCTATTTCTAAAAAACCATAACTTTTAGATGTACTTCTTACAATACCTTCTGCTTTTATATTTTTTTTATTGAATTTTTTTTTTAACTTCATAAGTACAGGGTTATTTTGAAGCATAATAATGTTATTTAATCCTTTTTTATACATAAAAAAATATAAAATTAAAGATTTACATTTAAAATATATATAAAGACTGTATATTAAATTAATATTTTAAAAAAAAATTTTTAAATATCCGTTAAATGTTTTTTAATAAAAATAAGAAAAATTTACGATGGGAACATATTAGAAATACTAAAACCAGAATCAACATATATAATTTGTCCAGTAATACCGCTAGCTAAATCAGAACATAAAAAAGAAGTTACATTACCTATTTCTTTACTGGTCGTGTTTTTTTTTAACGGTGAATAACTCTTATATAATGAAAAAATTTTTTTAAAAAATGGAATCTTATAGGAAGAAGAAGTTTTTATTGGTCCAGATGATACTGCGTTAATCCGAATATTCTTTTTCCCCACACAATATGCTAAATAACGCACATTGGCTTCTAAAGATGCCTTTGCAGGACCTATAACATGATAAAATGGAATATATTTTATAGATCCTAAATATGATAAAGTTACAATAGATGAATTTTCATTTAATAATGGATACAATTCTTTTACTAAAGCTACTAAACTAAAGGAACAAGACTCATGAGTTGCTAAAAAATCCTGACGATTAGCTATTTGAAGATAATTTTCTTGTAATTGTGATAAAGGTACATACGCAACAGCATGTATAATGCCATCAAATTTTTTCCAATGTTGATATAATTTACGCGACAAAATTTTTATCTCAGTATCAGAATTTATATTACACTGTAAAACAATATTAGAATTTAATGTTTTTGCAAAATTTTGAATACGATTTTTTAATTTTTTCCTTTTATAAACAAATGCTAATTCCGCTCCAAATTTATACATAACTTTAGCAATACCCCAGGATATTGAAAAAATGTTAGTAATACCAACTATTAATATTTTTTTTTTTTTAAAAAATGCATAATTAATTTTATACCTATTATATCAAGATACTAATGTTATAAAAGTATCTAAAAAATTAAAAGTTCTCTGTATAAAAAGACTATTTTTTCTAGTGCAAATTATATCTTTTCATTTTAATACAAAGCAATTTATGGTAAATAAGGAAAAATTGATTTAATTACACCTCCACCGATACATTTTTTATTTTGATAAAAAACAGCTGACTGACCTATAGTGACTGATAATAATGGTTTATAAAATAAAATTTTAGTTAATAATCGATTCTTTAAAAATATCACTATACAAGGAACTGCAATCTGACGATATCTAATTTGTACTGTACAATATATGTTGTTTAAAAGATTAATCTTATCAATCCAATTTATTTTTTTAACTAAAATACCAAAAGATAAAAGATAAGGATTACCTTTGCCCTGAACTACGAAAATAATATTTTTAAAAATATCTTTTTTTACAACATACCACGGAAAAACTCCCTTATTTTTTTGTCCACCAATTTTTAATCCTTTTCTTTGACCTATTGTATAATAAGAAAATCCAATATGAAATCCTATATGCTCAGAAGACATAGTTAAAATCTTTCCTATTGATATAGGTATATAACGACTTAAAAAAATAGAAAATTTTTGAGGAGGAATAAAACAAATTCCTGTAGAATCTTTTTTTTTAAAAACACATAAATTTATTTTTTTAGCAATTTTTCTAATTTCTACTTTTTTTTTTTTAGCTAATGGAAATAAAATTTTTGACATAACATCTTGTTTTAAAGTATATAAAAAATAACTTTGATCTTTATTTACATCCATAGCTCGAAAAAGATAATAGTTTAAGTTTATTTTTTTTATAATTGCATAATGTCCAGTAGCTATATAATCCGCTTTTAATATTTCAATGGCAAATTTAAAAAAAACTTTAAATTTTATTTCTTGATTACATAATATATCTGGATTAGGTGTATTTCCTTTTTTATATTCCTTAACAAATTTTATAAATACCTTTTCCCAATATTCTGTAGAAAAATTTATTACATGTAAATAAATACCAAGTGTTTTGCAAACATGACGCGCATCTTCTAAATCTTTTCGTGCAGCACAATATTCTTTAGTATCATCTTCTTCCCAATTCTTCATAAATAAACCTTCTACATGATATTTTTTTTTCAATAAAAACCACGCAGAAACAGATGAATCCACTCCTCCCGACATAGCTAAAATAACTTTTTTATTTTTTTTCATAAATTGCTCATGCTTAAAAATCATCTATACCTTGATTTTTTTTTTAAAAATATAACAAATGGAAAAAAAAATATAAATTTTTAATGATATATAATCAGGAATATCAATATAATACGATCTTTAAAAAATAAATAAAAAAAAATTTATTTTTTAGTAAAATAAATCTAATTAATAATCAAAATATTCAATATTTATTGAAAAAATATTTTCCAATATAAAAATTATTTTTTAATTTTAACACAAAAATTTTTATCGGTATAAAAATATATAAAGAAATATGATATTATTAACTAAAAAATATAAAAAATTAAAAATAAAAAATAAAGATAACTCTTTTTAAAAACAATCTACAATAACGAGAAACAAAATCTATGAAAAATATAAGAAACTTTTCTATTATTGCCCATGTAGATCATGGTAAATCAACGTTATCTGATAGATTAATACAAATTTGTGGCGGTTTATCACCAAGAGAAATGTCTTCGCAAGTTCTTGATTCCATGGATTTAGAACGTGAACGCGGAATTACTATTAAAGCACAAAGCGTAATGATTAAATATCAAGCTAAAAATAAAAAAAATTATTTTTTAAACTTTATCGATACACCGGGTCATGTAAATTTCTCTTATGAAGTATCTAGATCATTATCAGCATGTGAAGGCGTTTTACTTGTTGTTGATGCAGCTCAAGGAGTAGAAGCTCAAACTATTGCTAATTGTCGAAGCGCACTAAATTTAAATTTAAAAATTCTACCTGTATTAAATAAAATTGATTTACCAAATGCCAATCCAGTTAAAGTAACTCAAGATATTCAAAATATTATAGGAATATCTATGGAAGATGCAATTAAATGCTCAGCAAAAACAGGATTTGGCATTTTACAATTATTAGAAAAAATCATTGAAAAAATTCCCGCTCCCAAAGGGAGTAAAGAAAATCCCTTACAGGCTTTAATAATTGATTCTTGGTTTGATAAGTATTTAGGTGTAGTTTCTTTAATCCGTATTAAAAATGGTTGCATCGCAATTAAAGATAAAATTAAAATCGTAAATTCTCAAAACATTTATCAAGTTGAAAAATTAGGTATATTTACTCCAAAAAGAAAAATAAAAAAGATGTTATCATGTGGCGAAGTAGGCTGGATTATTTGTGGTATTAAAAATATTTCTTCTTTAGTAGTCGGAGAAACAATTACCTCATATAATAAACCAGCCCAAAAAGCTTTACCAAAATTTAAAAAAATTAAACCAAAAATTTATGCTGGTTTTTTTCCAAAACATCCTGATCAATTTCCATATTTTAAAGACGCTTTAATGAAATTACAATTAAATGATACAGCTCTATATTATGAACCAGACAATTCAAAAGTATTAGGTTTAGGATTTAGATGTGGATTTTTAGGGCTATTACATCTAGAAATTATTCAATCACGTTTAGAACGTGAGTATAGTATTAACTTAATTATTACATCTCCTACAGTAGGATACGAAATTATCTTAAATAATAAAAAAAAAATATATATTGATAATCCAACTAAACTCCCTTCTCTGAATTTAATTAAAAAAATTCGTGAACCAATTGCGGACTGTATTATTATTACTCCAATCAAATATATTGGTAACGTGATGCAATTATGTAAAAAAAACAGAGGAAAACAAAAAAGTTTAATATATCATGAGACGCAAACTGTGATATCATATGAAATCCCTTTATCTGAACTTGTTTTAAATTTTTTTGATAAATTAAAATCTGTTTCAAGTGGATATGCGTCTCTAGAATATAAATTTAAAAAATTTAAAACAAGTGAACTCTTAAAAATAGATATTTTTATTAATTTAATAAAGTTAGACGCTTTATCAACTATAACTCATAAAAATAAAATACAAGATCAAGCTAAAAGTATTATTCAAAATATAAAAAAATTTATGCCCAGACATCAGTTTGATATTTCTATACAAGCAAAAATATCAAATAAAGTTATTGCCCGTGAAACTATCAAACAACTTAGAAAAAATGTTATTGCAAAATGTTATGGAGGTGATGTTAGTCGTAAAAAGAAATTATTACAGAAACAAAAAAAAGGTAAGAAAAAAATGAAAAATTTTGGATCGGTAAGTATTCCACCAGAAATCTTTTCTTCTATTCTAGCAATAAATAAAAAATAAACAAAAAAAAGGTAAAAAAAATGCGTTTATTCATTATAAAATTATTAATTTTATCAACAATAAGTACTGGTATTTTATGGATTTTTAATCATATATATCAAATATATTACACATATTATATATCAAGAAATAATGATGATCTTCATATTTTTAAAAAAAAAAATATTTAAAAAATGCTTCTAAATTTTTTCCTATTCTTTTTTTTATTACTATAATGCGATTATTTTGTTATGAACCGTTTCATATACCTTCAAATTCAATGAATCCGACATTATTAACTGGTGACTTTATATTAGTTAATAAATTTTTATATGGAATCAAAAACCCCATTAATAATCATGTTTGGATCAAAAATAATCTTCCAAAAAGAAACGATGTTATCGTTTTTTCATATTCTATAAACAAAAATATAAATTATATAAAACGTATTATCGGTCTACCTGGAGATATCATTGAATATAATCCATTTACTAAAAAATTATATATAATAGAAAAAAATACGCAAATCAAATCTTTTATAAATCATAATTATTCTAATAAAATAATTGTTACATCTAAGTCTTTTAAAAAAAATGATAAGAATTTACAAAAAAATAACAATAATAGAACATATCATTCAATAATTGTTGATTGTTATGTAGAAAAAATAAAAAATCAGAAACATAATATAATATTATTACATGGAGTAAAGAATTATTCGTTTTTATATTATAAAAAATTATGTGGTGTAAAAAGAAGATGGATAATACCTGAAAAAAAATATTTTGTAATGGGTGATAATAGAGATAAAAGTATGGATAGTCGACTTTTAGGATTAGTATCTGAAAAGAATATTATAGGAAAAGCTCAATACATTTGGTTAAGTATTAATCAATATACAAAAACATGGTTTCAAAAAATACGTTTTGATAGAATATTTCACAAAATTAAATAAATTTTAATAAATATTATTTAAAAAATTTTTAAAAATATTGATTAAATCTATCGTTTAAATTAAATTTTAATTTTTACCTTTATTTCATTAGGATAATATGAATTCGATAGTAATAGATAAATTACAAAAATTTATAGGATATAAATTCACAAATATATCCTTATTACATCATGCATTAACACATAGGAGCGCTAGCATTAAACATAATGAAAGATTAGAATTCTTAGGCGATTCTATATTAAGTTTTATCATTGCAAAAGCATTATATCATCATTTTCCAGAAGCAAATGAAGGTGATATGAGCCGTATGAGAGCTACATTAGTACGTGGAAATACATTAGCAGAAATTGCATATGAGTTTTCTTTAGGAAACTATTTACAATTAGGTCAAGGAGAACAAAAAAGCGGAGGTTTTAAACGAGAATCTATATTAGCTAATACCATTGAAGCTATTATTGCTAGTATTTTTTTAGATAGCAATATATATACTGTAGAAAAAATAGTTTTACAATGGTATAAATATCGTTTTAAGAAAATCAACCCTTTTAGTATACAAAAAGATCCTAAGACAAGATTACAAGAATATTTACAAGCAAAACACTTTCCTTTACCATTATATAATATAGGAAAAATATATGGAGAAGCTCATAATCAAGTATTTACAATTACTTGTAAAATCAATGGAATACATGATATATTAATTGGCATTGGTTCTAGTAGAAGAAAAGCAGAACAAAATGCTGCTCAGAATGCATTAATTAAAATGGAAATTGAATAAAATATATGAATAAAGAAAAAAAATATTGTGGTCATGTACTCTTAGTAGGACGAACTAATGTAGGAAAATCAACAATTTTAAATAAAATAGTAAAAAAAAATATTTCTATAACCTCTAATAAATCGAATACTACAAAAGAACATATTATTGGTATTCACACTACTGATACCATTCAATCTATTTTAATAGATTCTCCGGGACTAAAAAAAAATAAAAATAGTTTTTTAGAAAAAAAAAAAACAGAAATACATATCAATATTTAAAAAAAGCAAATGTTGTTTTATTTATTTTAGAATCTTTAATCTGGACAAATAAAGAACAAAATTTATTAAATTATATGGAAAAAAAAAATATATATTATATAACCATCATTAATAAAATAGATAAAATAAAAAATAAAACTTTATTATTGCCATATATTAAGAAAATATATCAAAAAACACTCAATAAAAAAATTATTTTAATTTCTGCTACAAAAGATAAAAATCTAAATCAAGTGATTAAATTAATACAAGAAAAAATGCCAAAAAATATATATCAATATCCTAAGGAAAAAAAATCAATCTATAATATACAATTTTTAATCACGGAAATAATTAGAGAAACGTTGCTGAATTTTTTAAATAAAGAAATACCATATAATATAAAGATATATATACCAAGTATTATTAAAAATTTAAAAAAAGAATATAACATTGATGCTATTATTTTAGTTCCAAATATTCGATATAAAAAAATAATAATTGGTCAAAAAGGAAAAAAAATAAAACGTTTTAGTATAATATCAAGAAAAAAAATAGAGAATTTTTTATATAAAAAAACACATTTAAAACTATGGGTCAAATTATCTAATATTCAAAAAAATATCTAATAAAATAAGATATTTAATAAATAATTAAAAAAAGAAGAAAAAAATGTCTATTATAGGAATTGGAATTGATATGATTAAAATTAATAGATGTAAAAAATTAATTTTATTACACGGGTTTAAAATACTGAATCGTATTCTATCTTCGAATGAACTTATAAAATATAATAATAAAAAAAAAGAAAATTACTTAGCAAAAATATTTTCTGTAAAAGAAGCTCTTTCAAAAGCATCCGGATTAAATATTTTTAGTAAAATGTTTTTTAAGAATTGCGAACTTGGTAATAATAAAAAAGGAAAACCAGTTTTATTGATATCAGGAAAAATAAAAAAAACTTTAGAAAAATTAAACGTAAAAAAAATTTTTCTTAGTATCACTGATACAGAAAAATATGTACAATCTATTATAATTTTAGAAAAATAAAATTTTTTTTATTTTTTTCTTTTTTTTTTAAAAAAATTACTTAATAAAATTGAGCATTCATATAACAATATTCCAGAAGTAATATTTTTTATATGATGCTTGATATTTTTTTTATATAAAATATTCATAAAATTTGTAATACACTCATATTTTGAGCTATATGAACCATATACTACACGGCTAATGCGTGAAAATACAATTGCTGATGAACACATCCAACACGGCTCATGCGTTACATATAGTATAGTGTTCAATAATCGATAATTTTTTAATGTTTGTCCGGCTTTTTGCATAGATAAAATTTCTGCATGTGCACTCGGATTATGCTGAGTAATACAACTATTCCAACCCATTCCTATTAATTGATTTTTATAAACTACAATTGATCCTATTGGAATTTCTCCTTTTTTTTCACCAATTTTTGCAGCTAATAAGGCGTATCTCATCCAATAAGTATCATTAAATATCATAAAAAAAAGACCTTTAAAAGAGATTTTTTTTAAATAAAAAAACATTCTTTTTTAAAATAAGCAGATTAAATTAAAACTCTTTTAAGCACAGTTTTTTTTTCTCGATTCCATAAACGATTTTTAATATCTATACGTTTATCTCGATTATTTTTTCCACGAGCTATTCCAATCATGATTTTACACCATGATTTTATCCAAAATAATTGAATTGGAATTAATGTATAACCTTTAATATTATAGTATTCTGATAAAATTCTTATTTCTTTTTTCTTTAATAACAATTTTTTTTCTCGATTCACATCATACAAATAAAATGTAGAAGATGCAGATAAAGGTTGTAAATGAATATTAATTAAGAAAGCTTCTTTATTTCGAATCACAATATAACCATTGGTAATTTGTACTTTACCTGATCTGATAGATTTTACTTCCCATCCTAGAAGTTGAATCCCTGCAATAAATTTCTTCTCAATATAAAAATTAAAATATGCTTTCTTATTTAAGAATTTTTTTTTATTTTTATTTTTTTTATTTTGGGTTGTCATATCTGGAAAATATATCCCATAAAAATTTTATATTATTTTAAATATATAATTATTGTCAAAAGAATTATATATTTAAAAAATAAAATAAAAACATCCCGGATTATAAAATAACTTTTTATACCTCAGACTGAGAAACAGAAACCAAAGCAGGACGTAATAAACGTTTATTTAATAAATATCCTTTCTGAATTACGTGCGAAATATAATTATTTAAATATTTTCCGGAAAAATCGATTGACATTGCTTGATGAATTTCAGGATTAAAAGGGATATTAATTGAGTCAATTTTTGTAACATTAAAATCCATAAAAATTGATAAAAATAATTTATTTAGTTTTTTTAAATGAATAGAAACTTCTAAAAAAACTTCTTCATGAATATCAGTTAATGCACTTAAGGATGACTCAATACTATCTAAAATAGGTAGAATTAATAAAAAATACTTATGTAAAAAAAATTTATATACATCTTTTGTTTTTTTTTGTAAGTTATTACGAATCTTAATTATTTCTTTTTTATTTTCTTTAGATATTTTTAATTTCTCTATATTTAATAATTCATATTGATTGACCAAAGAAGTATATTTTTTATTTTTTTTTATATATAATTTTTCCTTAATTACTGTCTTAAAATCTAAAGAGTCATTTTTTTTATCAATGTCTTGAGAGGTTTGAGAAGTAATAGAAGAATCAATCTTTTTATTATTATCGTTTAACATAAATGTTTCCTAAACCCATTAATACTATCCTAAATATAAAAATATTTTCAATATATAAAACTTATATCAATATTTTTTAAAAGATAAAAATAATTTTATTTTTTTTGAAAAATATTATTAATATTAAGAAATAATACTCTTTATTGAAAAAAAATGGTTTAATATTTAATTAGTTTATTAAGAGTGTTTTCGGTGCGGACGGGATTTGAACCCGTGACCTCCGGCGTGACAGGCCGATATTCTAACCAACTGAACTACCGCACCAATATAGTTTTATTATATATCTCTTTATCTATCTAGTCAAGATAAAAATAAAAATTTTTACCATAAAAATTTATTTTTTTTATTACAAAAATTAATTAAAAATTTTTTATGTAATTGTAATTCAGCCTTAGTAGCATATAGTATTTTTAATGGTTGATAAATATCTTTTGTCAAAATTACTTTTTTTATTTCATTTTTTTTATGAATTTCATTATCAGAATTAGAAAAAAATATTTTTTCTTGCTTTACTGTCATAAATAGATATACTTTAGTTAATAATTTCGCATCTAATAACGCTCCGTGCAATGTTCGTTCTCTATTACAAATATTATACCGCTTACATAACGCACTTAAACTGTTTTTTTTACCAGGAAATTGTTGACGCGCTAATTTTAAAGTATCAAGAATTCCGCAAAAATCATTTATTTTCTTAATATTCAAATTTAATAAATGAAACTCATAATCTAAAAATCCAATATCAAAAATAGCATTATGCACTATTATTTCTGCTTTATATAAAAAATTTAATAAATTCTGAAAAATATCTTTAAAAAAAGGTTTATTCTTTAAAAAATTTTCAGAAATCCCATGTATTTTATGAGCCGCTTCATCTATTTGACGATCTGGATTTAAATAATAATGAAGAATCTTTCCGGTTTCTTGACGGTTAATTAATTCTATCATACCAATTTCAATAATTCGATGATTTAAATATATTACTCCATATTTATTCATACCAGTAGTTTCAATATCTAGTACAATTTGTCTCATAAAATATTCTATTTAAAAATTTTTAATTCATAACATTATATCATTTTATATTTTAACTTAGGGGTTTTTATGTTAAAAAAAATTGAAATATTTACTGATGGGTCGTGTTTATATAATCCTGGTCCAGGAGGGTTATGTGCAATAACCCGGTACAAAAAATATCAAAAAGTAATTAAATTTGGATTTTATTACACCACAAATAATAGAATGGAACTGATGGCAGCAATTTTGGGATTAGAATCTCTTTTAGAACCATGTATAGTTAATTTAATTACAGATAGTCAATATTTACGTTTGGGAATAATTTTATGGATTCATAGTTGGAAAAAAAATTATTGGTTAACAAAAAATAAAAAACCAGTCTGTAATCAGGATTTATGGTTAAGATTAGATCAAGTGATTAGAAAACATAATATTAATTGGATATGGACAAAATCACATACAAATCACAAAGAAAATACAATGTGCGATAAAATAGCAAAAAAAGAAGCCAGAAATCCAAAAAAAACTGATTTATATTCCGAACAAAAAATAAAATATTCAATATTAAAAAAAAATTCAGATATAATAATAAAAAATCAAAAAAAAGTATATTTAATTAATAAAAAATTTTAAAAGGATATATGGGGGTAAAATAGGATAAAATATATTTTAAAATCATTTAAGAAATCATCTATCTATTAAAAATAGAGTCTATAATTCAAGAAATGATTAATAAAAATAAATTTCGATTTTTAGAAAATAGAAAAATATTTAATATGATAAGATATAAATAGAAAAATTGATAAAAAAATAAGAGTATGTAATAAAAATAATTTAAAAAAAATATAAAGATAAAATTTTATATATTAAAAAAATTTGGAGCCAAGCGGGATTGAACCGCTGACCTCCTGCGTGCAAAGCAGGCGCTCTCCCAGCTGAGCTATAGCCCCTTTATAAACATAATTTAAATAAATAAAAAATATTTTTTGGTAGGCCTGAGTGGACTTGAACCACCGACCTCACCCTTATCAGGGGTGTGCTCTAACCGGCTGAGCTACAAGCCTGTTTTAAATAAAATATCAGAAAATTTGTGTGAGCACATTCCGATTAAATGTTTTAATATTTAAGGAGGTGATCCAACCGCAGGTTCCCCTACGGTTACCTTGTTACGACTTCACCCCAGTCATGAACCACAAAGTGGTAGGCGTCTTCCAAAAAATTGGTTAGAATACCTGCTTCTTTTGCAACTCACTCCCATGGTGTGACGGGCGGTGTGTACAAGGCCCGGGAACGTATTCACCGTGGCATTCTGATCCACGATTACTAGCGATTCCGACTTCGTGGAGTCGAGTTGCAGACTCCAGTCCGGACTACGATGTACTTTATGAGGTTTGCTTGTCCTTACAGAGTTGCTTCTCTTTGTATACACCATTGTAGCACGTGTGTAGCCCTGGTCGTAAGGGCCATGATGACTTGACGTCGTCCCCACCTTCCTCCGGTTTATAACCGGCAGTCTCCTCTGAGTTCCCGGCCGAACCGCTGGCAACAAAGGATAAGGGTTGCGCTCGTTGCGGGACTTAACCCAACATTTCACAACACGAGCTGACGACAGCCATGCAGCACCTGTCTCATAGTTCCCGAAGGCACTTCAATATTTCTATCAAATTCTATGGATGTCAAGACCAGGTAAGGTTTTTCGCGTTGCATCGAATTAAACCACATGCTCCACCGCTTGTGCGGGCCCCCGTCAATTCATTTGAGTTTTAGCCTTGCGACCGTACTCCCCAGGCGGTCGACTTAACGCGTTAGCTTCGGAAGTCACTTCTCTAAGGAAACAACCTCCAAGTCGACATCGTTTACAGCATGGACTACCAGGGTATCTAATCCTGTTTGCTCCCCACGCTTTCGCACCTCAGCGTCAGTTTTCGTCCAGAAGGCCGCTTTCGCCACTGGTATTCCTCCAGATATCTACGCATTTCACCGCTACACCTAGAATTCTACCTTCCTCTACGAAACTCTAGTTTAACAGTTTCAAATGCAGTTCCTAAGTTAAGCTTAGGGATTTCACATCTGACTTGAAAAACCGCCTACGCGCTCTTTACGCCCAGTAATTCTGATTAACGCTTGCACCCTCCGTATTACCGCGGCTGCTGGCACGGAGTTAGCCGGTGCTTCTTTTGTAGGTAACGTCAATTGTTAATATTATTAGTATTAACCTTTTCTTCCCTACTGAAAGTACTTTACAACCCTAAGGCCTTCTTCATACACGCGGCATAGCTGCATCAGGCTTTCGCCCATTGTGCAATATTCCCCACTGCTGCCTCCCGTAGGAGTCTGGACCGTATCTCAGTTCCAGTGTGGCTGGCCATCCTCTCAGACCAGCTAGAGATCGTAGTCTTGGTGAGCCTTTACCTCACCAACAAACTAATCTCGTCTGGGTTCATCTAAACGCGCAAGGCCTTTTTCAAGGTCCCCTACTTTGGTTTTTCAACATTATGCGGTATTAGCCACCGTTTCCAATGGTTATCCCTCTCATTTAGGTAGATCCCCAGATATTACTCACCCGTTTGCCGCTCGCCGTCAGAAACAAAAACATTTCCACGTTGCCGCACGACTTGCATGTGTTAGGCTTGCCGCCAGCGTTCAATCTGAGCCATGATCAAACTCTTCAGTTTAGTATAAACTTTATTATAAAAATAATTTTTTTTTAAAAATTAAAATTTTATAATACTTATCTGAACATTTAATCTTTATGTGCCCACACAAATTTTCTGAATATTTTTTTAAAGAACAATTTTCTTACAAGCTCTATATTATCTGTTTTAAAAAAAAAGTCAACATATTTTTTTATAAATTATAATATATAAAATTATTTTTAGTTTTTTTAAAATAAATGATATGTTTTTTCAATTTATAAACCATTTTATGAATCATTTTATAAAATAAGAAAAATAATAAAATTTTAAAAAATATGTTACAATTTTAACTCAAAAATCAAAAAAAATATTTTCTAAATATATTGTTACAATATATTTTTACTATTTCATTAATATTAAAGGTTATTCTAATATGTACGTTCAAAAATTTTTAAACAATAAAATATATAAAATTGGAATTAAAATAGGTGCTCCAAAGAAATTTGATCCAATCATTAAAATAAATCATAAAAAAAAAAATATTGACTATCAATGCAACGGAATAATTAAGCTTTCTAATATGCTTCACGAAAAAAAATACCAATTCGCAAAAAAAATTGCCGATTCGCTTAAATTATCTCCAGATTTTCAGTGTGTTAGTGTATCTCAGCCGGGTTTTATAAATATTCAATTTTCTCAATTATGGTTACTAAAACACATTAATTCTCTTAGTCAGAAAAAAAATATCAGAATTAAAACAAAAAATAAAAAAATAGTAATTATTGATTATTCATCACCAAATATAGCTAAAGAACTACATATTGGACATCTCAGATCAACTATATTAGGCGATGCTACCGTAAGAATTATGAAATTTTTAGGACATCAAGTCATCAAACAAAATCATATAGGAGACTGGGGTACACAATTTGGAATGTTAATTGCTTATTTGTATGATCAAAAAAAAGAAAAAAATTTACTAAACAAAAGTGAAAAAATTTATCAAAAGGCATATAAAAAATATATAATCAATAAAGAATTTGCAAAAAAGACTAAAAAATATGTTGTAAAATTACAAAATCATAATAAAAAATGTTTATATATTTGGAGAAAAATAGTCCAAAAAACTATTGAAAAAAACCAAAAAATATATGAAAAGTTAAATGTTAAATTAAAAAAAAAAGATATTTATGGTGAAAGTTTTTATAATTTTATGTTGCCTGATATTGTCAAAGATTTACAAAATAAAGGTATTGCAACTCTATATAAAGGTGCAGTTATTATATATACCGATAAATTTAAAAATCGAAACGGTAAAAATATGGGTATAATTATTAAAAAAAAAAACGGAGCATTTTTATATACTACTACTGATATTGCTTGCTTAAAATACCGATATGAAACATTGAAAGCTAATCAAATTATTTATTATACTGATATCCGACAAAAACAACATCTTTTACAAGTATGGTACATCGCTAAGAAAGCTGGATATATCCCAGAAAATCTCATTCTAGAACATCATTCATTTGGCATGATTTTATCTAAAAATAAAAAACCTTTTAAAACAAGAGACGGCAATGTAATTAAATTAAAAGATTTATTAGATGAAGGAATTTCTAGAGCTAAAAAAATACTACAAGAAAAAAATTCAAAACTCAATAAAAAAGAAATAAAAGAAACAGCTAAAATAATTGGAATTGGAGCAATTAAATATTTTGATTTATCAAAAAATAGAAATCATGATTATATTTTTGACTGGAACCAAATGTTATCCTTTACCGGAAATACTGCACCATATATTCAATATGCATATACCCGTATACAATCAATCCTCAAAAAATTTTATAATGATCATCAAAAAAAAAATATCCACCATACAATACATATCTATACAAAATTTGAAAGACAATTAATATTAAAAATATTACAATTTGAAGAAGTAGTATATAGCATCGAAAAAAAAGGAACGCCACATCTTATGTGTAATTACTTATATGAATTATCAGAAAATTTCTCACATTTTTATGAAAATTGTAGCATCTTACTTTCTAACGATCAAAAAACTAAATATAGTCGACTAACATTAGTTCAATTAACCGCTAAAATAATCAAAATAGGCCTAAATATTTTAGGAATTGATACCGTAAATAAAATGTAAAAAATATTTATTTAATTTCGGTAGTTATACATATTTTACGGGTTTCAATAATTTCTAAATAAGATAATATAATTAAATCTGGTATACTATAATAGTATACTTCAGATAACATTATGCGTAAATCGTGATGGACTAATAATACTATTGGTTCTTTTAATTTTTTTTGATTTACAATAGAATTTTTTGTTTTAATAATTAAATTTTCTAAAAAATTGGGTTCCATAATATTATTTTTAGATCTTACAAGCTGCAATAATATTTTCTCAAGATTTTGACTTAAACCAATCGCATTAATATAATAATTTTGAAAAAAAAACTTCTGAGTAATAATTTTTTTTAGTGATATACGCACAGCACTAGTTAAAGCTGATATATTATTCTTTAAATTGACCCCATGACTCAAAAGAGCTTCTAAAATAGAAGAGATATCACGAATGGGAATTTTTTCTTTTAATAAATTTTTCAAAATTTTCTGGAATGTTGCTGTAGATATTATATTAGGTATTAAATGATCTATTAATTTAGGAAAATTTTCTGAAATATGTTCTATCAATTGATGAATTTCTTGAAATCCTAATAATTCATGTATATTATCAATAAGAATTTTATTTATATACGTAACTAACACTGTAGAGATATCTACGATTGTAAATTTTTTTTGAATGGCTACATCTTTTTCCAGAGGATCAATCCAATACGCAGATAAACCAAAAACAGGTTCTTGAATTTTAATACCAGACAATTGATGCATAGTACTAAATGAATCAATAGCAAGTAATTTTTTTATATAACCCTTTCCTTGTCCATACTCTACACCTTTTATTAAAATTCGATAACAACCATTTTCTAAACTAGAATTATAAGTAATATTAATATTCGGAAGTAAAAAACCAAAATTTTGAGTAATATTTTTTCTTATTACCTGAATTTTTTTTAAAAAATCATTTTCTTGACTCGGTTTTATAATAAATAATAATTTTTTACTTAATTCAATTACAATTGGATTTTCAAATTGAACGTCTCTCCATGATGGCTCCATTATTTCAGAATAACTAAAATTCTTAGAGTCTTCTGATGTGGAAATTTGCACAACATTTGTAGTATATATCCACCATGACAAAAAAAATAAACCAAATGTAAAAATTAAAAACATAAAATTTGGCATACCCGGTATTAAACCAAAAATTCCTAAAACAATACCTCCTAATAAAATAATTTTTGGATTATTAAAAATTTGATAAATCATTTGTTCACCAATATTTTTATCATTAGTACTAACGCGAGTAACAATAACTCCAGAAGCAGTAGAGATAAGTAATGCGGGAATTTGGGTTACCAAACCATCTCCAATAGTTAAAATGCTATAAACAGTAGCGGCTTGTAAAAATGACATTTGATACTGTAAAATTCCAATAGATAAACCTCCGATAATATTTACAATCATTATTAATATTCCAGCAATAGCATCACCCCTAATAAATTTATTTGCTCCATCCATAGCTCCATAAAAATCTGATTCTTGTTCTATAGTATTACGTCGATTTTTAGCTTCTTCTATTGAAATCATTCCTGAATTTAAATCGGCATCTACCGCCATTTGTTTTCCAGGCATAGAATCTAAAAAAAATCGCGCACCTACTTCTGCAATTCTTCCAGATCCCTTAGTGATTACTAAAAAATTTATCACAACTAAAATAATAAATATCACTATCCCTATAGCAAAATTGCCTCCAATTAAAAAAGAACCAAATGCCTCAATTACATGTCCCGCCGAAAAAGAACCTGTATTACCATATAATAAAATAACACGTGTGGACGCAATATTTAATGCTAAACGTAATAATGTTGAAAATAATAAAATAGTTGGAAAGGAAGAAAAGTCAAGAGTGTTCTGAGTAAACATAGATACAAGTAAAATCATAATAGATAATACTATATTAAATGTAAAAAAAATGTCTAATGCAATAGGAGGTAACGGTAATACTAACATGGACAGAATCATAATAATTAATATTGGAACAGAAAGAAATTGCCATTGCTGATTCTTTAATATTTCTATTTTTTTTAAAAATTGTAATAACTTTATCATAAAAATTATTCTCCAGTAAAATATACCGCTGTAGGCACTGATATATATTTTGGTGGTTGAGGATAAATTCCTCCATATTTTTTCCATTTTTGTAATTGCCAGACCCAAGCAAAAACTTCTGCTACTGGTTTATATAAAAAACTAGGTATATCTTTTCTAACGATAGTATTATGATATAATGCCTTAGTTAATTCTGGTAAAAGCAAAATTGGTATATTATGTTTTTTAGAAATTATTTTCATCTTTTTTATTGACTTACCTTGACTTTTTATTAAAACTTTTGGGACAGACATAGTTGTAACATTATATTGTATGGCTACTAAATATTGTATTTGATCTGTAACCATAACATCTGCATTAAAAATATTATCTATTTTTCCTTTTATTTTTTTCATAATATGATAACGATTTTGTTTAATAATTGGATTTCCTTCAAGTTCTTTAAATTCATTTTTAATTTCTTGTAATGTCATTTGCAAATTTTTATAATTTTGATAATGTTTCAAAAAAAAATCTATTATTGCTATAAAGAAGATAATTCCAATTATCATAATAAAAAAAGTATGAATAAAATGAAGCCCTAAAAATAAATTAGACATTAAAGAAAGTTTCATTAATAATATATAGCTAGAATAATATCTCCATAAATAAAACCCAGTAATAAACATAAAAAAAACAATTTTTAAAAAAATTTTAAAAAATTCTAAAAAAATATCTAAAGAAAAAATTTTTTTTATATTATCAAAAATATTTAAAAAAAATAAGTTAAATTTATATTGATTAATAAATAAATAATGATTATAAAAGACCATTGGAGAAATAATTAATATAAAAAGAATACCTATAAATAAAAATAATAAAAAAAAAATAAAATACTTTAGATAATAAAAAAATAAAAAAAATGGTAAAATTTTATCTTCTAATGAATTAGAATTAAAAATAAAACTATGCAAAAAACAGTTATAAAAAAAATAAATAATTTTTTTCCAATTTATTTTTATAAAAAAGAAACAAAACAATAGTATAAAAAAAGAGTTAATATCATGAGAATATGCTAAAATACCTAATTCTTTTGATTTTTTAATTTTATGCGGGGTAGGTTTTTCATTCTTATCTTCATATGACTCACTATTCATGATATTTTCCATTATATTGTATAAAAATTTATAATATTTTATTATATATATAAAAGTATAAAAAAATAAAAAATTTACATATCAAATTGAAAAATTCTTGATAATAAAATTTTTTCTAAAAAAAAATATAAAAATTAAATTTATAAATTATTTTTATCGCTCCTTAAAATGAGAACTTTACTAACCATGTATACCAAAAAATATTTATTATCTACCTTAAAAGAAAAACCCGCGCATAGCAAAACAATCAGTCATCAATTAATGTTACGTGCAGGTATGATTCGTATGTTATCTTCAGGTCTATATTCATGGCTTCCCACAGGATATCGAGTAATTAAAAAAGTAACAAGAATAATTCAAAAAATTATGAATCAATATGGAGCTCTTGAAATATGTTTGCCATTATTACAACCAAAAAAATTTTGGGATCAAAGCGGAAGAAATCAATTATATGGTGAAGAATTAATAAGTTTAACAGATCGTCGAAACAAAAAATTTATTTTAAGCCCTACACACGAAGAAATAATTACATATATTATGCATTATGAAATCAATTCATATAAACAATTACCTATTATGTTTTATCAGATACAAAAAAAATTTAGAGACGAAAAAAGACCTCAATTTGGAGTAATACGATCCACTGAATTTCTTATGAAAGATGCATATTCTTTTCATATAGATCAAAATTCACTTGAAAAAACTTATCAAAAAATATTCAAAATATATATAAAAATTTTTAATAAATTTCAATTAATCTTTCAAGTTAATAAAGCTGATGCTTCTACAATGGGCGGATCAATATCTCATGAATTTAATGCGCTTATACCTAAAAAAAACTCTCAAATATTTTTAAAAAATTTAAATTATATTCAAACCAAAGAAATAAAAATATTTTTTGTAGCTATCAAAAATAAAAAAAAAAAAAATGCTTATGTTGCTTTAATTATTAATAAAATACATCAAATAAATATCAAAAAATTAGAAAATATTTCAATAATTAATCAGCCTATCAAATTTTTAAAAATAAAAAATATTTTTCCAAAAATGCAAAATATTTTAAATATAAAACATATTATAGATAATACTATTTATATAATAGCGGATTTACATGTAAAAAAAATACCTTATTTTATTATTAATACAGAAAAAAAAGTTAGTAATATACTTTGGTATCAAGATATTTTTTTTCATGAATTCATAGATATTTCAAATATAAACAGGGATAATTTTTCTTTAAACGAAGAAAAAAATAAAAAAATAGAAAAAAAAATAGAAATTGGACATATTTTTCAATTAAATACTAAATATTCTTCTATTTTTAATAAAAAAATAAAAAATAAAAAAGGAAAAAATACTTTCGTTCATATGGGTTGTTATGGCATTGGAATTAATCGAATTATCGCGGCAATTATTGAACAGCATTCGGATAAAAAAGGCATTAAATGGCCTTCAAATATTGCTCCTTTTCAAGTTTTTATAATACCAATTCAAATAAATAAATCTATACTTGTTAAAAAATATGCCGAATTATTATATCATGAGTTAAAAAAAGAAAAAATAGAAATATTATTTGATAATCGCTCTGAAAGTTTTGGAAAAATGTTTGCTGATATGAACCTTATTGGTATTCCTCACGGTATTATTATTAGTCAAAAATCTATAAAAATGAAATACGTTGAATATTATTCCAGGGATAATGGTTTAATAAATAATATTTCATTAACAAGTATCATCAAATATATTAAAAAAATCACAAAATATTAATATTTATTATTAATTTTATTTATTAAGTAAATTTATTTAAAAAAAATTATTTCAGTTTCTATTTCTTTAGATAGAAAGTTTATATAATTAAAGAAATTATTATCAGGTTGTATTTTCCAGTTTTTTTGAAAAATATTATATTTTTTTCGATTTTTTTCAGAAACTAAAAATGATATATATACTGGACCTACACAGACATGATGAATTAAATAATTTTCTAGAGAATGAATGATTAGATTGTTTAATAATAAAAAATCATGAATTTTTAATGTAATACTTTTAATACGATTTATGCGAAAAGATTCAAGTTCAAAAATATTCTTAACTAAAAAACGTGAACAACCTCGAAATTTATCAAAATATACTTCACCTGTTGTAATCACAATTACATTTTTTTTAGTTAATAAACGATGTTTATTATCATTATTAGAATCGCTAAAAAATATTATCTCTAAATGACTAAATGAGTCATCTAATTTAATTAGATAAAACTTTTTATTATTTTTAGTAAATTTTATTTTTATTGAAAAAATTATACCTGCAATGATAATATTTTTTTTTTTATTAATCCACGTGCAATCACTTAATTTAGTATTGTCTGTATAGTAATTTATTTCTTTTAAGAAATTTTTAATAGGATGATCAGTTAAATAAAACCCTAAAGTCTCACGTTCCCACTGAAAGTATATTATTTTTTTTTCTACAATATCTTGCACAGTAATTAAGCTAACGTCTTCATTATTTGTGTATTTATCTAAAAAATGATTATAATTAAAATTAAATAAAAAATTTTGTTTTAATTTAATAGCAGATAAATATTGCTTAGCAAAATTCATACAATATTCGATACTTTTGAATAATTGAATTCGACAAACTTGAAAACAATCACAAGCACCAGACATAATCAATCTTTCTAAAATACGACGCGTAATACACTTTGCATGTATTCGAATACAAAAATCTAAAAAATTTTTATATTTCTTTTTCTTCAAATTTCTTTCTTTAATAATATGATCGATAGATGTTTTTCCTAAACCTTTAATAGCACCTAAACCATAAATAATTACTTTATTTTTATCAATAGAAAATGAATAATTACTAATATTGATATTTGGTGCTATAATTTTTAATCTCATACGTCGAGCATCTTGTATCAAAAAAATAATTTTATCAGTATTGTCCATATCTAAAGTCATAGCAGAAGCCATAAACTCTGCCGAATAATTCGCTTTTAACCATAATGTTTGATAGGATATCAAAGCATAAGTAGCGGAATGTGATTTATTAAAACCATAAGCAGAAAACTTTTCTAATAAAGAAAATATTTTTTCAGAAAGATGAGGGCAAATACCAATTTTGTTTGAACCAATTCTAAAAATATTTTTTTGTCTTTTCATTTCTTTCGGATCTTTTTTTGCCATAGCTCGTCGTAAAAGATCAGCTTCTCCTGGAGTATATCCAGCTAAAACCTGCGCAATTTGCATTACTTGTTCCTGATATAAAATAATACCATATGTCGGTTCTAAAATGGGTTTTAATAAATGATGCTGCCATTTTTTATCTGGATATGAAATTTTTTCTCGACCATGTTTTCGGGCTATAAAATTATCTACCATACCAGATTGTAATGGTCCCGGACGAAATAATGCAACTAATGCAATTATATCTTCAAAAGAATCAGGTTGTAATCGACGAATTAAATTTCGCATACCTACTGATTCTAACTGAAAAATAGACATGGTTTCAGCACTTTTTAATAAAAAAAAGCTTTTTTTATCACTTAAGTCTAATGAATTAATTGAAATTTCTGGTATATTTAATTTTTTTTTTTCTATATTAATCTTTTGGACGCAAGAATAAATCATCGTTAAAGTTTTTAAACCTAAGAAATCAAATTTCACTAAACCAACAAATTCTACATCATTTTTATCAAACTGAGTAATTTGATTTTTACCTTGAGAATCACAAAAAACAGGTACAAAATCAGATATTTTTGTAGGTGCAATCACTACGCCTCCTGCATGTTTTCCAATATTTCTTGTTACCCCTTCTAATTTTTTAGCTATATCTATTAATTTTTTAATATCATCATTTAAATTATATAAATTTACCAGTTCTTTTTGTATTAAAAATGCTTTTTCTAATGTCATGCCAGGATCTAAAGGAACCATTTTTGAAATTTTATTTATTAAACCATACGGATATCCTAAAACACGACCTACATCTCGTATTACCGCTTTAGCCGCCATAGTACCAAAGGTTACAATTTGCGCTACAGAATATCGACCATATTTTTTTGAAACATGGTCAATAACTAAATCCCGTTTATCCATACAAAAATCAATATCAAAATCAGGTAAAGATACACGATCAGGATTTAAAAACCTTTCAAATAATAAATCAAATTTTATAGGATCTAACTCTGTAATAAATAATGAATATGCTACTAATGAACCAGGTCCTGAGCCTCGTCCCGGTCCAACAGGTACATCATGATCTTTTGCCCACTTTATAAATTCCATAACGATCAAAAAATAACTAATAAACCCCATTTTTTTTATAATTTTTGTTTCATAAAATAATCGTTTAAAATATATTAAATTATACTTCTTTCTTTCTTTTTTATCTGGGTAATTGTTTTTTAAACGACTATTTAATCCATCTGTTACTTTTTGTAAAAAAAAATTAGAAAGATTAGTTTCTTCTGTAGAAAAAATTGGTAAAAAATATTTTCCAGATGGAATAATAACATTACAACGTTTTGCAATTTCAACACTATTCACTAATGCTTCCGGAATATCAAAAAAGAGCTCTGCCATTTCTTTTTCATTTTTTAAAAATTGTTCCTTAGTATAGGTATAAACAAAATTTGGATCTGATACATTTTTTTTTTGATGAATTGCTACTCGAATCTTATGTATTTTAAAATCTTTTTTTCTTAAAAAAGAAACAGAATTAGTTGCAACTAATGGTATTGAATAAAATAAAGAAGTGTGTTTTACTTTTTTAATATATTCATATTCTTGCTCTTTATCAATACGAGAAACTTCTAAATAATATTTATTCAAAAAATATTTTTTATAAAAAAAAATACATTTTTCTAATAAATATAAATCATTGTTTAATAAACATGTACCTATATCTCCAGTAATTCCTCCTGATAAGATTAATAAGCCCTCTCGATAACGCACAATTTCTTGTAGTGATATCACAGGACCAATATCTTCAGTATAACCTTTTTGATATGCTTCCGAAATTAAATTAATAAGATTTTTATAACCAATATTATTTTTAGTTAAAATTGTTAAATGAAAAATTTTATTTTTTATAATATGTGAACTAATATAAATATCCATGCCAATAATGGGTTTAATTCCATAAATACTAGCTGAAGCACAAAATTTTATTACACCGTATAAATTATTAATATCGGTTATTCCTAATGCCATCATATTTGAATGGTACGCATGTTTTACTAAAGACTCTGGAGTAGCTAATCCGTCAGTCATGGAATAATCACTATGAACTTTTAAATGTACAAATTTTACTTGCAACATATTTTTTTATCCGGTTAAACATTAAAAATTATATAATCAATATAAATTATAATATTCAAAATATATAAATAGCATTATATCAAAAAAATAAAAACATAAAAAAAAATAATACCTAAAATGTTTTTAATGACATAATATAAAAAAAATATATTATATAAATTTTATTATATTATACATTAAAAACGTGATAGCAATAATGTTGCTGTACAAACTATCGTATTATTAACCAATACAACACCATCAAATTCTTCAAAATTACTTTTTTGTTTTTTTAAAAAAACATTTATCATCATCTCATTGCCGGGACGAACTATTTTTTTAAAAAATGCATTTTTTATATTTACTAAATATATTAATTCTTTCCCTACTAATTGCCCATTGCTAAAGATAGATAATAAACCACTTGCTTGCGCAATAGATTCTATAATTAAAACTCCGGGAAAAACAGATTTTTTTGGAAAATGACCTAAAAAAAAATTACTACCTGTAATTGTTTTTTTAGCATATAAAAACATACTTTTTTTATATTCAATTACTTGATCAATTAATAAAAAAGGAAAACGATGAGGTAAAAATTGAACAATCTTTTTAACATTTAAAATCTGATTCATATCATTGAACATATTTCACCAAAAATATATTTTGTTAAGAAAAAATTTTTAATAAAAAAAATTAAAATTTATTAAAATCGATATGAAAATTTAACAAATTATGCGTAGGTATATTATGAAAAAGTAAAGGAACGGCGAATGTTATAGTCATGGGACCTAAAAAAGAAAAAAAACGAAAAAAAATTCCAGTAGACATATAAATGGTACTAGGATTATACAATTTATTAATATCGGTATTTTTAAACATACTTAACATATATTTTAAAGAACTCATCCAAATATTTACTGTATCTAAAAAAAATCCATATTGAAAAAAACGAACTAAAGAATTTGTAGTATGAATTTGTGGAAATAATAATTCCATATTTGTATTCATCAGAATATTTCCGCCCAAAGGATGCGTCGATTCATACATAGTCTGATCAGTAATTTTATTCTTTTTTTTATATAAAAGATTATAAATATTACAATATAATGCCGTAGGACCTAAACTTTTAATTTTAAAACCTCTAATAGATTTTAAACCACCAGCATAATAATTTTCATATAACGGAAAAATTTTTTTTCCAAATGATAACCCTATACCTAACGTTGAATAAATATGCAATAAAAAATTTTTTGTTGGTTCTAATGGAAAAATAGTATCTGAAGTTACAGTAATTTTATGAAAATAATTTTCTGACCCAGGTAATGTAAATTTACCTTTTACCTTAATATGATCTCCAGTTTTTAAAAACTTTTTTTGATTTATATTATTATAATCAAAAATATATTTAATAATAAAATCATTTATCATAGTATTTTTTATGACCGGACTAAATTTTTTATTCTTATATAGTGACGCAATATATCGCATCAAAGAAAATTGAGACAATAAATTAGGAAACCTAGCTGAAAAAGTACCAAGAGAAACAAAAAATTTTTTCTTATTAATAACTGGACTACTTAATTTTATATCGAAACCAAAATATTTATCCAAATATTTAGATGGATCAACATGAATATTTTCTAAAGAATGAAAAAAATAACGAGATTTAAGTGTAAAATTTCTCAAACAATTAAGTGGTCGAATAATAGAAAGATGTAAATTAGTTAACTGTAAATTTTTTATAATTTTTGCATATATTGTACGCCCTAAACCTAAAACATTCTTATTTGAATACAAAGAACGTAATAAAAGTCCAGTAGTGGCGTCATATCCGAGAGAACATGCAGCCACCTGATTATCATTTTTTTCTTTAAGAAAAAAACAAATATTAATCATATTAAGTGCATCTTTTGATTTATATATACGCATAGAAACTGAATCAAATAAATGAGTATTTAACAAATTTTGACAACTTTCTTTTAAAGAATATTTATTTAAATATGCATATTTAGATTGATTTATCACTTTTCTTAAAAATAAATATTTAGACTTTTTATTTCCAGAAAAATAAATATTATTTATAAAAAACTGACGCTGAGGATAAACAAAGATCTTTAAAATAACAGAGCTATTTTTTTCATCAATATCATAATGCATAAAAATTTTTGTATTAGAAAAACCTATTTTAGCATAAAGTCTTTTTATTTTTTGCTTCAATAAAGGTATACCGGATGAATTAAACTTAGAACTAGGAATCAAAATATATTTTTTATTTTCATTTTTATTAAAAAATAATGATTTAAATTGATGAATAACAATTTTTTTAAATTGATACTTTTTACCTTCATTTAAAATAATTATAACTGAAATATTATTGCGATCTTTATCTTCAAAGAATTTTAATCTATTAATTTTTATATTTAAAAATCCATTTTTTTTATAAAAATTTTTTAAATTTAACAAATATTTTTTCAATTCGTTAAAAGTATATTGTTTTTGTAACCAACCGCGCAAAAAAATAGGTCTGTACAATGGAAAAAATTTTTTAAAAATAAAAGATTCAGAAAAAGTTTTATTACCTTTAATTTGAATTTTAGATAAATTAAAATAAGGATTTTCATTAATTTTTATTTTAATAAATACTGTATTATTTAAAGATTTAACTAATAAAGGTTCAATATGCACACCAAATATACCGCAATTAAAATAACATTGCTTTAAAAAAAACAAAAAACGATTATATTTATTAATATCAAAAGAATCATTTTTCATCATATTAAATTGACGTAGCCTATTTTTTAAAAAAAGATTTGAAAAAATATGATTTCCAGAAAAATATATTTTTTTGATTTTTGGATATTCTGTTACATAAAAAAAAAATGAATTTTTTATTTTTTTAACACGTATATTAATAAAATAATTTGTATTAAACAATTTTTCTATTTTTTTAATAATGTCTTTAGAAGAATAATGACGATTATGATTTACCATCATTTTTCTTACAATTTTTGATTTAGCCGAGTGCTGTATTCCATGAAAATAAATACGCGTAATACCACACGATTTGACAGGAAAAATAGTAGTAGAAAAAAATAATATACCTAAAAAAACAAAAATTTTATCAAACATATTTATTATACTTATTTATTTATCATTAATTAAAAAAAAATATCATTACAAGTTTTAATACAATGTTTTTTATAGTACTGTTATTTCTTAAGTAATATATAGATATGTAATTCACTTAAAAATAAAAAAAAGTACGTTAAAAAATATTATTGCTCTGAATGTATTTAATTGATTAAATATTATCATTTAAAAACTACTTTTTAAATAAAAAAGGTTCATTTATTTATTAAAAAAAATGATATCACTTGAATCAAATATAAAATTTATTAAAAAAATAGCACTTAATAATTTTATAACTGATTATAATTTTATATTTTATAGATTCTTATATAGTTATTAATTCTTTTTCTTTTAAATTTACTATATTATTAACTTTTTTTATAAATAAATCTGTATACTCTTGAATTTCTTTTTTACAAACTCGTACTAAATCTTTGGTAATTTTTTTATCTTTTAAAAAAATTTTTAACTTTTCATGTGCATCACGCCTAATGTTTCTCACTGCAACCTTAGTATATTCAGAATCTTTTCGAATAATTTTAATTAAATTTTTTCTTCTTTCTTCAGACAAAATTGGGATAGAAATACGAATAGTCGAATCCGTAGAAATCGGATTAAAACCTAAATTCGAATCTATAATAGCTTTTTCTACTTTACTTTTTATCGAGAGATCAAATAATGTTAACTTTAATGTTTTATTATCTTCTGTCACTATATTAGATAATTGAAATAAAGAAGTTTTTACTCCATAATATTCTATATAAATATTTTTCAATAATGCAGGAGATATATTATTAGCCCGTATATTACTTAAATTATTTTGAAAAACGCTAATACACTTACCCATCGAGATATAAACAAATTCTTGTATTGAAGAAATCATATTTGATTAATCCTTATATAAATATTTTTACTAATTCATATAGAATATCGATAACAGCAGTTTTTTCATGCAAGTAATCTATAGTAACTTTATTTATTTAATTATAAAAATAATACTTAATTATGTTGATTTTTTTATTATTATTCATCATAAAAATGAAAAATTTTCTATTAAATTTAATATCAATCTTTTTTATGTTCTAAATACTAATTTATTTAAATATATTTTTTTAAAAAAAAATATTTGTTTTACTCAAGTGAGTTCTATTTTATAATATTTAAACAATATAAAAATAATATATCATTTTATTTTTTAAAAAAAAATAAAATTTTTTATCATTAGTTAAAATTTAATATCACTGATAAAAAATAAAATCTTATTTATTATCATTATCAATAATTATTTCAATTAAATTAATACACTTTAAGATTCTGATCCTAACAATTCATAATTAAAGAAAAAGAATATTCTATTCATTTATAAATAAGAAAAATTTTAAAAATAAAAAAATCAAAAAATAATCACTAAATTCTATATTATACTGGATTTTTCAGATATTATTTTACCCCTATTTGCAATCTAATAAAATTAGATAATACAACATTATGTTCTTTTAAATATTCTTGAACACTTTTTTTATTATCCATTGCAAAATTTTGATCTAACAAAGTATTATTATTAATAAATTTTTTCATCCGCCCTGCAATGATTCGATCTAATAACAAAGGTGGTTTGCCAATTTTCTTTGCAACTTCAGTTTGAATTAAGAATTCATGATCTATAATTCTTTTTGGCATGTCTTCTTTTTTCAAACATAATGGATTAGAAGCTACAATATGCATAGCTATATTTTTCATACATTCTTTTTGCTCTGATGATAATTTAACTAAGGGAGATGTTACTAAAACACCGATTTTATTCATATGAATATATGAAACTATATGATTACCAGAAATTTTTTTAATCCTATGAATAATAATATTCTCTGAAACTTTATTGATTAATTCTAATAATTTTTTTTTAAAAATTTTTTGTAAACTACTAATATCATCGATGTTCTTTTGCCCGGCATAATTTACTAGATCTTGACCAAAATTCTTAAATTCCATCGTATTAGTCACAAAATCTGTTTCTGCATTTAATTCTAATAAAAATCCGATCGAATTATTTATAAAAGAAAATACACAACCTTCTTTGGTTTTATTCGAAGATTTATTTAAAGCTAAACATATTCCAGATGTTCTTAAATAATCTATAGCTTTTTTTAGATCGCCATGAGATTGTATTAAAGCTTTTTTACAATCCATTAATCCTGATCCCGTTTTTTTCCGTAACTCTTTAATTAAAATTAATAAATTATCCATTTCTTTTTCCTTAAGAAAATAAAAATATTTTATCTTATTTAATCTGATGAACATCCTCACTAATATTATATTACTAAAAATTAATAAATATTAAACTTAATATTAATATTCATCATAATTAATAAAAAATAAATATTTTTATATATTATTATTATTAAATTTCAGCACATTTTTTTGTGAATAGTTTTTTAATAATTCTAAAGTAATTACATTTAAATATAATTTTATAGATCTAATAGCATCATCATTTCCAGGAATTATATAGTTGACACCATCAGGACTAGAATTAGTATCCACAATCGCAAAAACTGGAATACCTAAATTATTAGCTTCCTGTATTGAAATATTCTCATGCGTTGTATCTATTACAAATATTGCGTCCGGTAAACCACCCATGTTTTTAATTCCTCCTAAACTATTTTCTAATTTTCGTAAATAACGTACCCTTAATAATGCTTCTTTTTTTGTTAATTTTTCAAATGTCCCATCCTTTGACTGTATTTCTAAATCTTTTAACTTTTTAATAGATTGTCTAACCGTTTTCCAATTTGTCAACATACCACCTAACCAACGTTTATTTACATAAAATTGTTTACATAAAATAGCTGATTCTTTCACTAAATGACTTGCCGCCCTTTTGGTTCCTATAAATAATATTTTGCCATTATTTTTAACAATATTCTTTAATTCTATAATAGCTCTTTGAAATAAAGGTAACGTTTTCTCTAAATTGATAATATGTACTTTATTTTGAGTACCAAAAATAAACGGTTTCATTTTTGGATTCCAAAATCTTGTTTGATGTCCAAAATGGACTCCAGCTTTAATCATATCTTTCATTAATATAATATCCATTATACCCCTCGAGTATATTTTAAAAAATATTTTTATTGTATAAAATCAATAAATAATCACTTAAAAATTTTTTATGTTATATATATTACTCATTTTTACAAGAACTATAAATAAAAAAATTTCTTTTTTAATTATATAGATTAAAAAAAAATTTTATAATTTTCATATATAATCTTTATTATATAATGACTATATACTATAGTATAGTATAAATAATCCTTTATATAAAAAAAACTATATACCTGTAAATTTATATAAAAAATTTTATAAATTACTATAAATATTTCAGATAACTTCTAATATAAAATTAAAAAAATAACTTGATTAAAAGAATTATATTTAAAACCAATACTATAAACAACATAAATAATATTTTTCTAATAAAAAAAACTTATGCTTACTAATTTTTTTATAACTTAAAACCATGAAAATATCCTTAAAAAATCAAAAAGAAATAAAACTGATGCGTATAGCAGGTCAAATTACTGCTAATGTATTAGAAATGATTACAAATTATGTTCAACCGCAAACGTCTACCAATGAAATTAATCTACTATGTCATCGTTATATAACAGAAAAAAGAAAATCTATACCGGCATGTTTAGGATATCTTAATTTTCCAAAATCTATATGTATCTCAATTAATGACGTAGTATGCCATGGAATTCCTGATAAAAATACTTTTTTAATGGAAGGAGATATAGTTAATATAGATGTCGCAATAATTAAAGACGGATACTATAGCGATGCTTCTAAAATGTTTTTTGTAGGTAAAGTTAACCAAAAAAAAAAAAAAATATGCGAGATTGCTAAAAAAAGTCTCTATATAGCCTTAAAAAATATTAAACCCGGAATTCCAATTTCTATAATTGGAAAAAGTATTCAAAATTATGTTCAAAAAAGTAGATTTTCTATAGTTAAAGAATATTGTGGACATGGAATCGGAAAAAATTTTCATGAATTACCACAAGTATTACATTATGAAAACTCTGATCATGATACAATTTTAAAACCTGGAATGACATTTACTATTGAACCAATGATAAATGAAAAATCATCAGATGTATACTGCTGCAGTGACGGATGGACAGTAAAAACAAAAGATAATGGATTATCTGCTCAATATGAACATACTATTTTAGTAACCGATACAGGTTGTGAAATTTTTACTTTACAAAAAGATGAAAATATTCCAAAAATTTTTATTAATTCTTAAATCGTCAAAATAATTTTATATTTTTTAATAAAAATTTATATAATTATCTTATCAAACCGCATGAACTATATCATGATATACAAATTAACAAAAAAATAAATAGAATTAAACTGTTTATACTTCTAGAAAGGTTATATATTAACATGTTAGAACTAAAAAAAAATATAGATTTTATTTATGATAAAAAAAATAAAATAAAAAACTATATAATTCAAAAAAAAGAAAAAGAAATAATAAAAAAATCTATATCTTTATTAAACGCAGGAAAAATTAAAGTATCTGAAAAAATTAATGGAATTTGGATAACTCATCAGTGGATTAAAAAATCTGTACTTTTATACTTATATTCTAAAAAAAATAAAATCTTTAAATGTGCCGAAAATACATACTACGATAAAATACCATTAAAATATAAAAAATATAATAAAGAAAAATTTATTACTGATAATATTCGAATTATACCTTATGCAACAATTAGATACGGTTCTTTTATTGATAAAAATGTGATATTAATGCCTAGTTTTGTTAATATAGGAGCAAATATTGGAAAAAATAGTATGATTGATACATGGGCTACAGTTGGATCATGCGCTCAAATTGGAAAAAATGTTCATTTATCCGGAGGAGTTGGTATAGGCGGAGTATTAGAACCTTTACAAAATAACCCTACCATTATCGAAGATAATTGTTTTATTGGCGCTCGTTCTGAAATAGTAGAAGGAGTAATAGTTGGTCAAGGATCTGTTATTTCCATGGGTGTATATATTGGTCAAAGTACAAAAATCTATGACCGTGAAACAAAAACTATTTTTTATGGAAAAGTCCCTAGCGGTTCTGTAGTAGTTCCAGGTTCCCTTCCTTCAAAAGATAAAAAAATAAATTTATATTGCGCTGTTATTGTCAAAAGAGTCGATTATAAAACATTAAAAAAAACCGAACTAAATTTATTACTTCGTGAAAATTAATTTTTATTATTAATAAAAATACATATTGATATTAATAAAATATACAAATGTTATTTTTAGCCGCCTGTCATAAGGCGGTAAAAATATTCGATAAAAAACTTCTTATCAAATTATGATACTATTAAGTATTATAATAATCTGTAATCTAGAAAAAATTAGTTTAAAATATATAAGAAAAGAAAAAAAAATTTTTTTATTAAAAATAATACATTTACTTTATTAAAGTAATTAAATTTTTTTTTATTCAATTACCAATATTATTAAACTTTTCTTTTTAATTTAGTTAATAATTTTTTAAAAAATAAATTTTAAAAAAGGACTATACTATGAATTTACTATCAGGCGCTGAAATGGTCATTCAATCACTAATTGATTTAAATGTTACTACAGTGTTTGGGTATCCAGGAGGAGCTGTATTAGATATATATGATGCATTTAAAACCATTGGAAAAAAAAAAATAAAACACATTCTAGTAAGACATGAACAAGGTGCTACGCATATGGCTGATGGTTATGCTAGAGCTACTGGAAATCTGGGTGTTGTATTAGTTACTTCAGGACCTGGAGCTACTAATGCTATTACTGGAATTGCAACAGCGTATATGGATTCTATTCCTTTATTAATCATTTCAGGTCAAGTTTCTTCTGAATTAATTGGTTACGATGCATTTCAGGAATGTGATATGATCGGAATTTCTCGGCCAATTGTCAAACATAGTTTTCTAGTACAAAAAACAGAAAAAATACCAAAAATTTTTAAAAAAGCTTTCTTATTAGCTACTAGTGGTCGACCAGGACCAGTAGTCATAGATTTACCTAAAAATATCTTAAACCAAAAAATAAAAAAAAAATATTTATGGCCAGACTTTATTAATATTCGATCATATAATCCTATTATTAAAGGACACATAGGTCAAATCAAAAAAGCTTTAAAAATTTTTATCAAAGCTAAAAAACCAATTATTTATGCTGGTGGGGGGGTAATCTGTTCTAATAGTCATTTAGAAATAAAAAAATTAGCAGTTAAGTTAAATGTTCCGGTTGTTTTATCTTTAATGTCATTAGGCGCTTTTCCTGGTAATCATCCACAAAACTTATCCATGTTAGGTATGCATGGAACTTATGAAGCTAATATGGCTATACATTCATCTGATGTTATTTTAGCTATCGGAGTTCGTTTTGACGATCGTACTACCAATAATGCTAGAAAATATTGTCCCAATGCACATGTAATACACATAGATATTGATCCTACTTCTATTTCTAAAACTATTACAGCTAATATTCCTATTGTTGGTGATGCTAAAATGATTTTAAAAGAAATGCTATACCTTTTAAAAATCCATTATCCTAAAAGGAAAGAAAATTATTTATCTGAATGGTGGAAAAAAATTAAGAAATGGAAAAATATTAATTGTCTAAAATACAAGGTTTCACCAAATTTTATTAAACCTCAATGTATTATTAAAGAATTATCTTTACTAACTCAAGGTAATGCATATATTACCGCTGATGTTGGGCAGCATCAAATGTTTACTGCATTATATTATTGTTTTAATAAACCACGACATTGGATTAATTCAGGTGGATTAGGAACTATGGGTTTTGGTCTTCCAGCTGCATTAGGAGTAAAAATAGCTTTTCCTAATGAACTTATTATTTGTATCACTGGTGATGGCAGTATTCAAATGAATATACAAGAACTATCAACAGCAAAACAATATAATTTAGCTGTCTTAATAATAAATCTAAATAATCAAGCTTTAGGTATGGTGAAACAATGGCAAGATATGATATATTCTGGACGACATTCACATTCGTATATGAAATCATTACCAAATTTTGTAAAATTAGCTGAGTCATATGGACATATCGGTATTACTATTAACAAATCTGATAATATTCAAAAAAATTTATTAAACGCAATAAAAATCGTTAAGCAAGGATCATTAGTTTTTGTAGATATACATATCGATCCTTCAGAACATATTTATCCCATGCAAATAAAAAACGGCGGGATGAATGAAATGTTACTTAGAACTTAAGGATTCTAATATTATGAAAAGAATTTTATCAATTCTTTTAGAGAATGAATCAGGAGCACTATCAAGAGTCATAGGGCTATTTTCACAACGCGGGTATAACATTGATAGTTTAACGGTAGCTCCAACTGAAGATGCGACATTGTCTAAAATAACTATTCAAACACATGGAAATCAAACGGTCATAGAACAAATAGAAAAACAATTACATAAATTAATTGATGTATTTCGTGTATCTGAAATGAAACAAGGGCAATATATTGAAAGAGAAATTTTATTAATAAAAATTAATATAAAAGAAAATGAAAAAAAAATAGATATTATACAATTAATCAAATTATATCATGGTAGCGTAATATATATAACCGCTCAAACTTATACTATACAAATATTCGGTACCAGTAAAAATATTAATGATTTTTTAGATACTGCAAATAAATTATTCCTAGTAATTGATACCGTAAGATCAGGTGTTATTAGTATTAATAAGTAATAATGTATTAAAAAATATATTTTAAAAAAGTTAATTTATTTAAAAAAAATATTTAATCAAAAAAGTAAACCGCAATTGATCTACCAGGGAAAAATGATGGTACATACATCTGTTTTAACAAAAAAAGTTATAAAATATTTAGAAATTAAAAAAAACGGTACATATATTGATTGTACATTTGGAGGCGGTGGGCACTCCCGTGCAATACTAAAAAAATTAGGTATCGATGGTAAGTTATATAGTTTAGATCAAGACCCTCAAGCTGTTAAAATAGGAAAAAAAATAGAAGATCCAAGATTTAAAATATTTTTAGATAAATTTTCTAATATTGAAAGAAACTTACAAAATGTCAAAAATAAAAATAAAATAGACGGAATATTATTAGATTTAGGTATGTCTTCATTACAATTAAATTCTCATCGTAGGGGATTCTCATTTATGAACGATGGCCCCTTAGATATGCGGATGAATCCTAAAATCGGTATTTCTGTCTGTGAATGGTTAAAAAAAACAAATTTAAAAGAGATAGAGTGGGTAATAAAAAATTTTGGTGAAGATAAATATGCAAAAAAAATTGCTCGTGCCATTATCTTACAAAATAAAAGAAAGATTATCAAAAGCACGTTAGATCTTGTAAAAGTAATTAAAAAATCTATTCCGATATACGATAAATTTAAACATCCTGCTAGAAGAACATTTCAAGCTTTCCGAATATATATTAACCAAGAAATTATAGAATTAAAAAAAATATTAAGAATAATTATTAATTTACTAAGTTCTGGATCAAGAATTGCTATTATTAGTTTTCACTCTATTGAAGATCGCATTGTAAAAAAATTTATTAAAAATAATAGCACCCATCCTACCATACCAAAAGGACTTCCAATAACTGAAATACAAATAAAAAAACAAACTAAAAAAAAAATACGTTTTATCAAAAGAATTAAACCAACTATTTCTGAAATTCAAAAAAATCCTCGAGCACGTAGCGCAATATTACGTATATGTGAGTTAAGATAACACTAGATAAATAATGAACAAAAACGTAAAACTTAAAAAAATATTAATTGATCAAAAAAAATCATATAGCAATCCGATACCATAATTACCAATAAATATTTATAATTGCTAAATATTATAATATAAAATATAAATTTTTATTTAATATCATAAATTTTTTAAAAGCTATAACAATGATCATATAATAGTTTTGTTAAATTTTTACCTTAATTAAAAAAATAAAAAAAACATTTATCAAAATTTCTCATATTAACTTTATATCATCTTATAAATAATTATGAAAATTTTAAAAAATAAAAAAATGTTAAAAAAAAATATGTATTATAAATTTTTAAAATTATATTAAATTTCTCTTTTTAAGAAGAAAAAATTAAATCTCTTTATAACTATAAAATCTTCTTAAAAATTTTTAATATTTAAAAGAACAATTTTAAATTTTTTTAAATCATTAAAAAATCATTAAATTATTTTATCGTAATTAGATCATAAACCATTAAATAATTAGCGTATAATAATTACATCTAGAAAAGTATAATTATGTATAAAACAAATTTAAAATTATAATCAATAATACGTTTAAAAAAAATATTTTTCACATTTTAAAAAACTCTATTTTTATATAATAAAAAAAATAAAAAAAAATTAATCAAAATGATTCAAAATATAAAAAAAGATCATAATGATTCTATATATTATAGAATATTATTGTTATAAATTTTTTCAATAGGGAAACTATAATTCATATTTTATAAAAATCTATATCCTTTTTATTATTTGCTTTTTTAAAAAAAATCAAGTTTTAAAATATAGATTAATGAAATAAAGGCCAATATTTTACTCAAATATATGCTGTATTTATATTTTATAAAAAACTAATATCTTTTAACGATTATTTTTTAATGTCAAAAAAAATAATAATTAAATAAATTTTATCAAATAATCTATATTTAAAAAATAAAAAATCAATCATTCGTGATTATAAAAAAAATAAAATCAATTAGAATTGTTATTCTTTGATATTATACTTTAAATTCCAGATATAATATTAAACATATAATCTTTCTAAAAAATAATACTGCTATGTATTATAAATCAAACGTCACCATTTCACGGGGACCTTCTTAAATTAGTTATAAAAAAAAGAATCAGCATAAATACAGGTTAAAAATGAGTATTTCAAATAATAAAAACATAATCGTTGGCTTAGAAATAGGATCTAAAAAAATTATAGTATTAATCGGAAATATTCTAAAAAACCAAACAGTTGAAATAATTGGTTTTAGTAAAAATAAATCTTCTGGTATAGAAAATGGTCATATTAATAATTTAGAATTATTAATCTCATGCATTAAAAAATCTATTTATGAAGCTGAAGAACTTGCAAAATATAAAATAAAATCTGCTTATGTATCCGTTTCACATAAAGATATAGAATGTTTAAATGAAGTTGGTGTTGTTCCAATAAAAAAAGACGAAGTTACTCACGAAGACATTAAAAATGCTATTAAAACAGCACAATCAGTAAAAATAAAAAACGATCGATTAATAACACATATTATTCCACAAGAATTTTCAATTGATCGACAGTCCAATATCAAAAATCCATTAGGACTCTCTGGTATACGCATGCAAGCTAATGTACATTTAATTACCTCTTGCCATAGTATTGAAAAAAATATTACAAAAGCAGTTGAAAAATGCGGTATCAAAGTAAAAAAAATAATTTTTTCTGGATTAGCCTCCAGTGAAGCAGTTTTAAATGAGGAAGAAAAAAAACTAGGCGTATGTTTAGTAGATATTGGAAGAGAAATAATAAATCTAAGTATTTATACTCAAGGATCATTACGACATAGTGCTGTTATTCCATATGCTGGTGATATTGTTACTAAAGATATTGCTTACGCTTTTTCTTTATCTTATTATGACGCAGAATTTATAAAAAAAAAATACGGATCAGTGATTAGTGATGTAAGAAACATAAAAAACAACATAGAAGTATTTAAAAAAAATGGTGAGAAAATAAAAAATTTACAGCATAATAAATTAGTGGAAGTAATTGAATCAAGATATTTTGAGCTATTACAATTAGTTAATCGCGAAATATTAAATTTCGAACTAATTTCAGGTGTCAAAGAAATCAAAAAGAAGCTATTAATTGGGATTGCTTTAACCGGTGGCGCATCAAAAGTAAAATCATTATCCATGTATGCTAAAAAAATATTTCAAATCAATGTTTCTCTTAAAAAACCAAATATACCCGGTATCCCAGAAAAATTTATGCAACCAGAATATTCAACAATAATCGGGTTATTACAATACGGAAAAAAAAATAAAAAAAAAGTTATTCCAAAAAAAATAGGAGTTATTCATCATTGGATTAGACAAATATATAATTGGTTAAAGCATGAATTATAAATTTAAAAAATCACAAAAACAATCTGTCTTCTATCAATAAAAAAAAAGGACAAAAAATTATGTTTGAACCAGTTAATATAGAAAATGATGCAGTAATTAAAGTGATCGGTATAGGTGGTGGTGGTAGTAATGCAGTAGAACATATGATTCGTGAAAAAATAGAAGGAGTAGAATTTTTTGCTGTCAATACTGACGCCCAAGCATTACGTCAAATAGAAGTAGGACAAATAATACAAATCGGAAATAATATCACCAAAGGATTAGGTGCCGGTGCTAATCCAGATGTCGGAAGAACAGCTGCAGAAGAAGACACTGAAAAATTAAAAGTAGCTCTTGAAGGTGCGGATATGATATTTATAGCTGCCGGGATGGGTGGTGGCACTGGAACCGGAGCAGCCCCTATAATTGCTAAGATTGCAAGAGAACTAGGTATATTAACGGTAGCCGTTGTAACAAAACCCTTTAGTTTTGAAGGAAAAAAAAGAATGATTTTTGCAGAACAGGGATTACATGAACTGGCTAAATCTGTAGATTCATTAATTACAATTCCGAATGATAAATTATTAAAAGTTCTTACTAAAGGAATATCTTTACTTGACGCGTTTAAAGCTGCTAATGATATACTGAAAGGAGCAGTTCAGGGAATAGCAGAACTAATAACACGACCAGGTTTAATGAATGTTGACTTTGCTGATGTACGCACCGTTATGTCTGAAATGGGATATGCTATGATGGGAACCGGATCAGCATCTGGCGAAAATAGAGCGGAAGAGGCTTCCGAAATTGCTATTTCTAGCCCATTATTAGAAGATATCGATTTATCAGGTACAAAAGGGGTATTAGTTAATATTACAGCAGGTTTTGACTTACGTTTAGATGAATTTGAAACAGTCGGAAATACAATTCGAGCATTTTCATCAGATAGCGCCACTGTCGTCATTGGAACTTCATTAGACCCGAAAATGGAAGAATTTTTACGTGTTACTGTAGTAGCAACTGGTATAGGTGCTGATCAAAATTCTGAAATGATTTTTTTAGATAATAAGAAATCTAGAGAAACATTACTAGGTTATCAAAATTCCGTCGCTACTAATAAACAAAAAATAAAAAATTCTTATACCGAAAAAACAATAAAAGAAAAAAATATTACTTCAAATAATCGTCTTGAAAGAAATTTTTTAGATATACCCGCTTTTTTACGTAAAAAAAACTAATAGAAGTTTTTTTAATAAAAAAAATAAAAAAATAAATGTTTTTTTTAAAAAAAAATATGTAATAATATTCGTGAGAAAAAATATTATTTAAATGTCAACATCTATTTTGATTAAAAATAAAATCAAATTTTATTTAATATAAAAAATAATAATATTATACAATATAAGGAAAACTTTGATTACAGAAAAATTATTAAATAAAAAAATCTATTGATCGATTATTTATATCATCAAAAATTATTTCAATTTATAATATGAAACGTTTTAATAACTGAGTTTATATGAATAAATTACCAAGAGTTCCTTTATTAATTACAGAAGAAGCAAAAAAGAAAATAAAAAAAATAATAAATTCTAAAAATTATTCAACCTATAAATTACGTATTTATATTACTGGTGGGGGATGCAGTGGATTTCAATACGGATTTAAAATAGATAAAAAAAAACAAAAAAACGATATCATATTTCAAAATTCAAATATTAATATTATTATTGACCCCATTAGTTTGCAGTATTTACAAGGAGGAAAATTAGATTATATAGAAAATTTAGAAGGATCTAAATTCATAATAATCAATCCTAATGCAAAAACAACATGTGGTTGCGGTTTATCTTTTAGTATTTAAAAAATAAATAATTATTAAGGAAATATATTTAATCAACGTTTTTTAAATAAAGAATATATAAAATATCTAAAAACCACTATATTCAATATTTAAATAAAAATTCTTATATTAACAAAAAATGTATTATATACAACATTATCTATTTTAATTAAGATATTAAAAATACTTTCATTATTTTTATTATATAAATCACATAATTTTATTGACAAAATATTAAAACAAAAAAATTATAAATCAAAATTATATAAATTATATTATTTTTATAAAAATATTTTTTATATCATAAATAAAAAAATATAAAAATTTTTTTTGCAATAGCTGTAAAAAAAATATACAGCTATTGCATAAAATTTCAAAATATTTTTTAAAAATATTTTATAAAAAAAGATCGAAAAAAATAAATAAAGAAATTTAAAAAAAGTTATTATATACAATACTAAAAACAGTGTAATTATATATATCTTTAATTTTATCATATTCTTAAATATTATTATAGAATAATATATATTATACTACTTTTATATAACATTAATGACGGTATATATATGTAAAACAAATCACATTATTTTTATATAAAAAAAATAAAAATATTTATAAAAAATATTTTTTAATTATATAATTTTTTTTAAAAAAAATAACTAGGTATTTAAGATATCTGTAGCTGTTTTATTAAATGCTTGCGCGGCAATATTGATGGATTCTGATAAAGTCGGATGTGGGTAGATAGTTAACGCAATATCTTCCACATCACATGCCATTTCGATAGCTAAACTAATTTGCGAAATCAATTCTCCAGCATGCCGACCTATAATAATGCCACCAATTATTTTTTTTGTTTCTTCATGAATTAATAGTTTTGTCATACCAAATGATTCGCAATTTGATGATTTAGCTCTTCCGGAATAATTCCATGGCACAGAAATACAACGAAAAGGAATTTTTAATTCTTTTGCTTTTTGAGATAAAATGCCAGTCCATGCAATTTCCGGATCACAATATGCCACGCATGGAATAACTTTTGGGTCAAAATAATGCTCTTTTCCAGAAATCACTTCCGCAGCAATATGAGCTTCATAGATTCCTTTATGAGCCAACATGGGTTGTCCAACTATATCGCCTACCGCAAAAATATTCGATATATTCGTACGTAACTGTAAATCTACATTCACAAAACCAAATTTATTTAATTTAATACCAATATCTTGTAAATTAATAGCATTAACATTAGCCACTCTACCTGTTGCAATTAGTATATTATTATATAATATTTCCCGATTAATATCATAGTTATTCTTTGTTTTAACTAAAATTCCATTAGAAACGATTTTAATTTCATGTATGCTACTATTCATATTTATTCTAAAATCATTTTTGGTATATTTAATAAAAATATCACTAATATCTGAATCAATACTCGGAAAAAATTTTGTAGAATTATCAATAATATCTACTTGCGATCCTAATGTGCTATATATAGTAGCTATTTCTAAACCAATGATACCCGCCCCAATTATCAATAAGCGTTTTGGAATTTTTAAAGAATTTAATGCAGCAGTAGAACTCCAAATGCGAGGATTTTGATATGGAATATTTGGTATTTTTACGGCTTTTGAACCAATAGCTAAAATTGCATAATTAAAACTAATAATATACGTTATATCCTTACAAACTACTTCGATAGTATTAACATCAATAAATTGAGCTGTACCATGAATAATATCTATATTTCTTTTTTTAGCTAAATATTTTAAACCATTAGACAATGAAAAAATAATATCATTTTTCCATTTCATTATATGATTCATATTAATTTTATTAACGTTAAATAGTTCAATATCATAATTTAAAAAAGATTTTGTTTCTTTAATCAGCGTAGCTAAATGCAAAAGAGATTTAGATGGAATACAACCTACATTTAAACATGTACCACCTAAAACTCCGTATTTTTCTATAATAATTGTCGATAAACCTAAATCTGAACAACGAAAAGCAGATGAATATCCTGAAGGACCACCGCCAATAACAATTACATCAATACTAATATTCTTTTTCATGATCTATATTCTCAATGGTTATTTTACATTAAAATTATTTATATTACATAAATAAAAAATAATATTGTTTATATAAAAGATACCTTATATAATTAGATTTCTTATATCTTCTAAAAGATTAACGATAAAAGTCGTAAAACGCACTGCATCTGCACCGTTGATTACTCTATGATCATAAGAAATAGAAAAAGGAAGGACTAAACGAGGAAGAAATTTCTTTTGTTTCCAAACCGGTTTAATTATCGCTTTAGAAACACCTAAAATACATACTTCTGGAACATTAATAATTGGTGTAAAACCAGTACCTCCAAAACTTCCTAAATTAGAGATAGTAAAACTACCCTCTTGCATGTCTGATATATGTAATTGATTATTTTTAGCTTTTAATACTAAATCATTTAACTCTAGCGCAATACATGATATTGATTTATCATGTAAATTTTTTAATACTGGAACCAATAAACCATAATCTGTATCTACAGCAATACCGATATTAATATTTTTTTTCAGTATTATTTTTTTTCCACACGAACTTAAAAAACTATTAAATTTTGGAAAATTATATAAACTGTTTTCAACACATTTAATTATAAAAGGAAAAATTGATAAATTTTTATATTGATTATTTTTTTGAAGAGATCTTTCATTATAATCTTTTCTGAATTTATCTAAATTTGTAATATCTGCTTCATTAAATTGAGTTACATGTGGAACGCTGTTCCAAGTATTCAATAAATTTTTTCCAGTTTCTTGTTGTATTTGATTAATTTCAAGAAAATTAATCTCGTTACATTTTTTTTTAGATTCTGTTAAAAAAATAGATTCTTTTTCAAGATTCAAAACATTCTGTTTAATATTTTTTTTCTGATATGCATAAAGATCATCAATAATAATTCGACCTTTTCGGCCACTTCCAGTAATATTTAACAAATTAATTTTCAATAACTTTGATGCTCGACGAACATTAGGAGAAGCATAAATTTTTTCTATTTTTTGAACGTAATCTAAATTTTTTTGACTATAGTTTTTTTCATTAATATTTTTTAAAAAATTTTCTGAATTTTTTTTAAAAATATTTGGTTTAATTAATACTGTTTTATTTGGCATATCTTGACTAGAGGTAAGCGTCATAATTAATGTATTCAACATTAAAATATCACCTACTTGAACATAAATTTTTTTCACAATACCAGAGTATGGCGATGGTATTTCAAGAACGGATTTTTTACTTTCTACTGAAACGATACCATCTTCTTTGTTGACTTTTATTCCTTCCTGTACCAATATTTCAGTTACTTCCACTTTTTCTATTCCGATATCAGGAGTTAAAATTTCTATATCCACTTTTTCACCTCTCAACCTAAACGTGGATTTGTTTTTTTTGAAATAATATTAAATTTTTTAAAAGTTTTTAACAAGATATTACGCGCAATAATCCCGCTATCTACTAAAGCATTAATTGCCGCGCTTACTATATAAAATTCATCAATTTCAAAAAAATTACGAAGATTTTTTCTGCTATCGGACTTACCAAAACCATCTGTACCTAAAACATGAAAAATTTTAGATGGTATATAAGCTCGAATTTGTTCAGAAAAAATTTTAATATAATCTGTAGCAACAATAGTTGGATAATTCTTTAAAATAGAAGTAACATAAGGAATTTTTTTATTCTTTAATGGATTTAAAAAATTCCATCTTACACAATCCTGACCATCACGCGCTAACTCTGTAAATGATGTGACACTATAAATATCAGAACCAATATCATATTCTGATAATAGAATATTTGCTGCTTTTCTAATGCACTCTAAAATAGCTCCAGAACCCAATAACTGAACTTTTCCTTTACTTCCCGAAAAAGTTTCCAATAAGTATATACCTTTACAAATGCCTTTTAACATAGTATTTGAAATGGAAGGCATTAAATATGTTTCATTTAATGTTGTAATATAATAAAATATATTTTCTTGTTTGATACCATACATACGTTTTAATCCATCTTGTATTATTACAGCTAATTCATAACTATACGTTGGATCATAAGAAATACAATTTGGTATTGTTAAAGAAAATATATGACTGTGTCCATCCGAATGTTGTAAACCCTCCCCGTTTAATGTTGTTCTACCAGAAGTAGCTCCAATTAAAAAACCACGCGCATTTTGATCTCCACATGCCCATAATAAGTCACCTACTCTTTGAAATCCAAACATTGAATAATAAATATAAAAAGGGATCATAGGAAAATTATTTGTACTATAAGAGGTTGCAGCCGCTAACCACGAAGCACAAGCTCCCGATTCATTAATTCCTTCTTGTAATATTTGTCCAGATTTTTCCTCTTTATAATATAATAATTTTTCATTATCTGATGGAGTATATAATTGACCTAAATGATTGTAAATACCAATTTTTCGAAATAAAGCCTCCATACCAAAAGTACGAGCTTCATCCGCAACAATAGGTACTATTTTTTTATTTATACCAGGTAATCTTAATAAGATATTTAATATTTTTATAAAAACCATAGTAGTAGAAATAGGTTTTAATTGCTTTTTTAATAAAATGTTAAAATCATCTAATCGTGGTAATTGTAGTGGATCAGTAAATTTTTTTAATCGAAAAGGTAAATATCCTAATAATTTCTTTCTTTGCTGATGTATATAATGATACTCTTCCGAATTAGAAGAAAATTTAATGTATGATAAGTTATGAATTATATCTTTATGAACTTTAAATTTAAAGCGATTATAAAAGTATTCAAGATCAATATCATTAATGTTTTTTAGTTGATGAGCAATATTTTGACTTTCTGCTTTTTCTCCTAAACCATACCCCTTGACTGTATGTATTAATATTACAACCGGTTTACCTTTTATTTTTTTAGCTTTATAAAAAGCAGAAAAGATTTTTTTAGAATCGTGTCCGCCTCTTTTTAAAGACCAAATTTCATGATCAGTCATATGCTCTACTAATTTACTTGTAGCTATATACTTATCAAAAAAATATTTCCGAATATAAGCTCCATTTTTTGATTTAAACGTTTGATAATTTCCATCTACAGTTTCATTCATTAAACGTTTTAAAAAACCTTGATGATCTTGATCTAATAAAATATCCCAAGCACCACCCCAGATTACCTTAATAACATACCAGCCACATCCAGAAAAAAAATTAGATAACTCATTAATAATTTTACCATTTCCAAAAACAGGTCCGTCTAAACGCTGTAAATTACAATTAATTACAAAAATTAAGTTATCTAAATTTTCTCGGGCAGCCATTAAAACCGCTCCCTTGGATTCTGGTTCATCCATTTCTCCGTCACCTAAAAAGGTGTATACTGTTTGTAGCGTAGTATTTTTTAATTTTCTATGATGCAAATATTTTAAAAATTTAGCTTGATAAATTGAACAAATGGCACCAAGTCCCATTGAAACCGTAGGAAATTGCCAAAAATCCGGCATTAAATGAGGGTGAGGATAAGAAGATAAACCAAATCCACAAATTTCTTGTCTAAAATTATCTAATTGAGCTTCTGTTAATCTCCCTTCTATAAAGGCTCGAGAATAAATGCCAGGAGAAATGTGACCCTGAAAATAAACTAAATCTCCACCATCATTCTGATTAGAAGCCCGAAAGAAATGATTAAAACATACCTCATACACTGTAGCAAAAGACTGAAAAGATGAAATATGACCTCCTAAATCTAAATTTTTTCTAGACGCTCGTAAAACCATCATTATAGCATTCCAACGTACAGCGGCTCGAATATTACTTTCTATTTCTAGATTTCCTGGATATTTTGGTTCCTTAGTATGATGTATAGAATTAATAAAATCAAAATCTTCTTCTTTAGTCTTAATAAAATTAGGTTTTATTTTTTCTGCAACCTTATTTATTAAAAACAAAGCTCTTTCTTTACCATCATTTTGTAAAACCGAATAAATTGCTTGAAGCCACTCGTTGGTCTCTACTGGATCGATATCATTAAAATTTTTTTGAGTCATCTTTTAAAATCCTTACTAATAATTTTCTAATTTATGTACTGTAAATTTATTATTACTTCTCAAGTAAAGAAAATCTATCAAAAATTCAAACAATATAATGTATCAATCAATATTTAATAAACAATATTCATATATTAAAAAATTATATAAATAATTATTTATATATAAAAATATATTCAATAATTAACTCAAAATATTTAAGTCAATATAAAAATTAATTATTTTTTTAAATGAATAAAATTCCATTATAATAAAAAATTGAACTAAAAAAAAATTAAAAAATTTATATTTTTATTTGACTGGAATACCAAAAAAATCTTTGCATTTAAAAAAATTATTTTAATTTTCTGAATAAAATAACAGAAAATATATTATAAATTATCAATTGATTTTAAAGAATATATTTGTTATATTATCATAACTTATTGATTATAATAATTTCATCTAGTATTTAAAACTTTACTGATTTTAAATAAAATAAAGTTACATTATAGAAAATATTTGAATTTAAAAAAAAATATTACATTATATTAAAATCTATTAAAATTATTACTTTAATATTTTCTTAAAAAATTTCATGATAAAATAATGTAAAGAATCTAAGTCATTAGAATCTATGAATTGTATTAAAATGTATCTTTTATCTTCAAAATTATCACAAAAAATATTTAATAAATTTTTTATTAAAAAATGTTTAATTGATTTTAACATAGATAAAAACATATTAAACGATTCCCTCTTATATTCTTGCGCTGGATCTTTTTGAGCATAACTTCGAAGATAAATGCTTTGCCTTAAAAAATCCAAGGAATTTAAATGCTCTCTCCAAAACCAATCTAATGTTTGTAAAATAATTGCTTTTTCAATAATCAAACTATATTTTATAGAAATTTTCGAAACACGTTTTAGATAATCTTTTTGTATTATTTTAATAATATATTGTATAATTTCACTATTCTCATTAATAAATAAAAATTTATTTTTTAAAAATTTTTTATAAGATAAATTATAAAAAAAGATATTTTTTAATTGTTTTTTCAAAAAATAAAAATCAATAACATTAAGATTATTTCGCAAGATATTTTTTTTTACAAAACATCTGATTTGATTTTCAAATATAGAAAGAATATAAGATCGAATATTATGTGCGTTAATAATCTTATTACGTTCATGATAAATAACTTGACGTTGCTCATTGATGACATTATCATATTCTAACAAATTTTTACGAACATCAAAATTTTGATTTTCTACTTTTCTTTGAGCATTTTCTATTGCTTTATTGATCCATGGGTGTTCAATAGCTTCCTCTTTTTTAACTCCTAATAATTTCATAAATCCAATAATTTTATCTGATGAAAATAACTGAAGAAGAGGATCTTCCAATGATAAATAAAAACGTGAAGAACCTGGATCTCCTTGTCGTCCTCCACGTCCACGTAACTGGTTATCAATGCGACGTGATTCATGTCTCTCAGTTCCTATAATATGTAAACCACCGCTACGAATAACTAATTTATGATTTTTTTTCCATTGTTTTTTAATATTTAATATATTTTTTTTATTAACATTGTTTTTTTTATTAATATAAGCATCAAAATTTCCTCCTAAAACAATATCTGTTCCTCTACCAGCCATATTCGTAGCAATAGTAACAGCTCCTACTTGACCCGCTTGTGCAATAATATCTGCTTCTTGAGTATGAAATTTTGCATTTAATACATTATGTTTAATAAAATTTTTTTTTAAAAAAGAAGATAAAAGTTCAGATTTTTCAATTGAAACAGTTCCAATCAATACTGGCTGTTTACGCAAAACACATTCTTTTATTTCAGATATTATAGCTTTATATTTTTCTTGACAAGAAAGATAAATTATGTCGGACATGTCATTTCTTATCATAGGTTTATTGGTAGGAATAACAACAGTTTCTAAATTATATATTGAACGAAATTCAAATTCCTCAGTAACGGCAGTACCTGTCATACCAGATAATTTTTTATATAAACGAAAATAATTTTGTAATGTAATAGAAGCTAATGTTTGATTTTCATTATGTATTGCAACATTTTCTTTTGCTTCAATTGCTTGATGTAAACCCTCTGACCAACGACGACCTGGCATAATTCTACCTGTGTGTTCATCAACAATCAGAACATTATTATTTTTTATAATATAATCAATATTATTAAAAAATACATAATGCGCTTTTAAAGCCAATAAAATATGATGAATAAAAAAAATATTTTTAGGTAAATATAATGATTCCTGCGGCATTAAGAGCTTATATGTCACTAATAATTTTTCTATAGTATCCATTCCTAATTCAGTTAAATAAACCTGACGCGATTTACGATCAATAAAAAAATCTCCAGATATATTATTTTTTTGAAGAGGATCTGTAATTTGCAAATTTAATTTGGATATTAACTGATTAATATGAATATATATACTACTATTATGCTCAATGGGTCCGGAAATAATCAATGGAGTTCTTGCTTCATCTATTAAAATAGAATCTACTTCATCAACTAATGCAAAATATAATTCTCTTTGAACTTTTTTTGTATTACAAAAAACCATATTATCACGTAAATAATCAAAACCATATTCATGATTAGTGCCATATGTAATATCAGAAGCGTACGCAATTTTTTTTTCCTCTAACGACATATTACTAATATTAACCCCAACAGTTAAACCTAAAAAATTAAACAATAAACGATTTCTTTCAGCATCTCTTTTTGCTAAATAATCATTCATGGTAACAATATGAACACCCTTTCCTGCTAATGCATTTAAATAAACAGGTAAAGTTGAAGTTAACGTTTTTCCTTCACCAGTGCGCATTTCTGCAATAGCTTGTTGATGTAATACAACACCTCCTAATAATTGGACATCAAAATGACGCATACCAAAAACTCGTTTACTTGCCTCTCGTACTACAGAAAATGCTTCTGGTAATAATTGATCTAATGTTTCTCCATTTTTTAAACGAGTTCTAAATATTGTTGTTTTTTTTTTTAATTCTAAATCTGATAAATTTAAAAGATTTTTTTCTAAAGAATTGATTTTTTTAACAAAAAAATTTATTTTTTTTAAAATACGATTACTATAATTTAAAAAAAAATTTCCAATTAATTTTTTTAACATATTAAAATCTCATTTGAATTAAATTTAATAAAAATTAAAACAGAAAATAAAATAATATTCGTATAAAAAATAAATAAGAATAAAAAAAGTATAAAAATGTATAATATTTTTTTTTATAAAAAAGATCTATATCTTTAAGAAAGATTATCTAAAAAAAAATAAAAAAAAAGAAATTGATTTTTCTATATATTATAAAAGAATTCAAAATTTAAGGTGTTACATTATTATAAAAAATAATATATAATATAATTTACTAGAAATTTTTTTCCTAAAAAATTTAAAATTAAGAAAAAAAACTAAAAAAATTAGATAAATAAAATTTAGTAGGTATTAAAAAATGCGTTGGATATGATGCTGATAAAAAATATAAACCGCGGGATGGAGCCGTACTATATTTTTTTATACTCTCTTTATTATCTAATATTTTTTTTATCCATTTACTATTATGTACTGATAAACCGATTAATATTAAACATCCAACAATATTACGAACCATATGATATAAAAAAGAGTTTGCGACTACGTCAATAACTACAAATTTTTTCAATTGAAATATATGTACCAAATAAATAGTACGATAAGGAGATAAAGATTGACAACCACTACTACGAAAAGCACTGAAATCATGTCGACCCAATAAATATTGACTAGCTATTTTCATTTTTTCAATATTTAAAATATCTCGTAAATGATAACTATACTTTTCTAAAAAACTAGATCTAATAGAATTATTAAAAATAATATAACGATAAGATCTAGATAATGCTGAAAATCTAGCATTAAAAGATTCAGAAACTCTCTGTAACCATAGAATTGTAATATCTTTAGGTAATAAAGAATTTGCCCCCACTAACCATTCTTTATTGCTACGGATAGAAGTCGTTAAAAAATGAACAATTTGCGTAATACCATGAACGCCTCGATCGGTACGACCAGCACATATTAAAGAAATATTATGATTTGCAATGGTTGATAATACTTTTTCTATACACGCTTGTATTGTACATACTAATTTTTGTTTTTGCCATCCAAAATATTTTGTTCCATCATATTCTATACCACAAACCCATTTCATGATTTTCTCATTAATTAAATTATATTAAACGTATAACATATATTCTTTTGCAAAGAATATTTATTTTTTAGAAAAACTATATTTTCATTATTATTTATAATAATATCTCTATTAATAATAAATTCTTAAGTAATATTTTCTATTTTTACCAAAGGAATAAAAATATTAAAATTAATAAAAATGCATATAGCACATAAATATCCAAAAAAATTATTTAAAAATATAATCATATAAACCAATATTGATATTGTTTATTTCTTATTAAATATTAATATAATATTATTTAAAAAACAATTTTTTAATCGTTAATTTTACAATAAAATTATGAGAAAACTAATGAAAACAAAAAAAAAATTCCAAAAATCATCATTAAATATTTTATCAATTGCTGGCTTAAAACCGTATTTCTTACGAAAAGACGAAGAATATATGAACGAAATGCAAATTAAACATTTTAAAAAGATTCTTGAAACTTGGAAGAAAGAAGTCACTAAAGTTATTCAAAAAAATATATTTATCATGAAAGATAAGCATATTAATCTACCTGATCCTATTGATAGAGCCGCACAAGAAGAAAATTTTAACTTAGAGCTAAGAAAAAGAGATCGTGACTATAAAATAATAAAAAAAATTAATGAAACATTAAAAAGAGTAGAAAGTAATACATTTGGATATTGCGGAATATGTGAAATAGAAATCGGTATTCGTAGACTTGAAGCACGTCCAACAGCATATTTATGTATAGATTGTAAAACATTAGCTGAATTAAGAAAAAAACAAATATCCAGATAATACATATCTTACAAAAATATCATTTATATCAATATTATTATACTTATCATCTAATAAAAAAAATTTAAAAATCGAATAATTGAAAAAAATAAGTAGTATACATGTTATATCATATTTATTACAAACAATATAAAAATATGATCATAATCTTCCAATAGTCTTATTTTATATAAAAAATTAAAAATAAGACTTTATAATCATAGAACAGATATTTAAAATATGACACTAATTATAAAAAAAAACCATAATATCTCCCATAAAAAAATTAGTAAAAATTCTATGAAAGTAATATATAGGTTAAATAAATTAGGTTATGAAGCATATCTAGTCGGCGGAAGCGTAAGAGATTTAATTTTAGGAAAAAATCCAAAAGACTTTGATATTGCTACTAATGCTACTCCTGAAGACATTAAAAAATTTTTTAAAAATTGTCGATTAATTGGGCGTCGCTTTATTATTGCTCATTTAATATTTCGCACCGAAATTATAGAAGTATCTACTTTTCGTACAAAACAAAAAAAAATAATAGACGGTATGTTATTAAGAGATAATACATTCGGAAAAATTGAGGAAGATGCATATAGAAGAGATCTAACAATTAACGCATTATATTATAATATAAAAGATTTTGGAATACGAGACTATGTAGGGGGTGTAAATGATATTAAAAGAAAAATTATCTGCTTAATCGGTGATGCAGAAACAAGATATCGAGAAGATCCTGTACGTATGTTACGAGTTATTCGTTTTTCCGTACAATTAAATATGAAAATTGCTAAAAAAACTTCTGACCCTATATCGAAATTAGCTAATTTACTACATTATGTGCCATCTGCACGTTTATTTAATGAAGCAATAAAATTGTTTTGTTGTGGACATGGTTATATAACGTATAGAAAATTAAAAAAATATTCCTTACTAAAACCATTATTACCATATTTGTTTAAAATTTTAAACAAAAAAAATATGATTCTATTCAAATATATAATAATCAGAGCATTACAAAAAACTGATAAAAATATAAAAAACAAAAGAATATGTCATGCATCTTTTTTATTTTCCGCTATATTATGGTACCCTTTAATAGAAAAAATTAATAAATTAATTAAGAATAAAAATTTAGATTATTCTAATGCATATTCTATATCAGTACGAAAAATCCTTAAAACATCTGCTATATCTATCGGAATTCCTAAAAATATTTTACTAAAAATTTCTAAAATATGGGGCTTACAAAAAGAAATTGAAAAACAATATCACTGTAATATGAATGGAATTATAAAAAATATCAATTTTTTACAAGCATTAGAGTTATTTTCTTTACGTGTTAGTATTGAACGAATCACTGAATCTAAAAAAATTGTTCAATTTTGGTATAATAAATATTATTGCAATTAAAAAGAAAAAATATAAAAAATCATATATCTGTATCAAGAGAAAAAAATCAAATGATTTAAAAAATCACATTTTTTTTAATTAATTTTCATAAGAATTTTTTTAAAAAAAAATCTAATTTTTATAAAAAATAAGAGAATACCATAAATATAAATTAAATTATTAATCATTCTGGAATCAGAAAAATAAAAATTTTAAAAAAAATTAACTCGATTAAATTATTAAAAAATTTATAAAATATAAATAAATATTATTAAAAAATTTATTTTAATGAATAGCTTTTATGATTTATTATTACTAATAAATATCTCTAAAAAAAAGAAAAAATTTAGAAAATATGCTACAATTTACCCGTTTTATAAAGATAAAAAATAAATTTTAGTCTTATTTTTATTTCTTAAAAAAGAGATATTAATCAAAATAAACTAAATCAAAAAAATTTTTTATTATAAAATTTTAAATATATAATCAAAATTAATTATATCGTTAATATTCGTAAATTATTAGAATGAAAGAAATTATAATTTCTTAAAGAATTAAATATCAATATCGACTCTAAAAGAGAAATAAAAAAAAAATATGAAAACTTTAAAATTTGGAGGAACATCACTTGAAAATGCAGAGAAATTTTTACAAGTGTCTTCCATTATAATAGAAACATCTAAAAAAACACGAGTATCAGTGGTACTATCCGCACCAGCTAAAATAACAAATTATTTAATTTTAGCCATTAAAGAAAGTATCCAACAAAAAAAAAATCAAAAAAAAAATATTAAAAAAATAAAAAATATTTTTTTAAATCTACTTGATAACTTATACCAACTACAGCTAAATTTTCAAAAAAAAAATATAATAGCATTCATTAAAAAAAAATGTAACTTTTTAAAAGATATACTAAAAAGTATCTATATTATAAAACAATGCCCCGACAACATCCAAGCAACTATTATGTGTATTGGAGAAAAATTTTCTATTGCTATAATGCAAGAATTACTAATAGCAAAAAAATATGACGTAACGATTTTAAATCCAAGAAAAATTTTCTTGTCTGAAAACAATAGTTATTTAAATTCTACTATTGATTTATTTAAATCAAAAAAAAGAATGAAAAAAATTAATATTCCTAGTAAGAATATTATTCTCATGCCAGGTTTTATAGCTGGAAATAAAAAAAAAGAATTAGTAGTTCTCGGAAGAAATGGATCTGATTATTCTGCTGCCATATTAGCTGTTTGTATAAACGCAAAAATTTGTGAAATTTGGACTGATGTAGATGGTATTTATACTAGCGACCCTAAAAATATCTTAGATACTCAATTATTAAAAAAAATATCATATGAAGAAGCTATAGAATTAGCATTTTTTGGAGCTAAAGTAATTCATCCTCGTACATTATCACCATTAAAATATGATAAAATACCTTGTATTATTAAAAATACATTTAACCCTCAAAACAAAGGAACATTAATTACTCATCATATAGCAGATAAAGAAAAAAATAAAATAAAAGGTATCACATCAATTAATAAACTAGCAATATTAACTTTCTTTATTTTAAATAATAATAATAATTTAAGTTATTATTCTCGTATTCTTTCATGTCTGTCAATACATAAAATTAATGTTTTGTTTTCTATGCAATCTTCTTCAAAAAACAAAGTATATATATGTATATCACAATGTAATATTAAAAAATCGCTAATCAAATTAGAAGAAACTTTTTTTCTAGAATTTAAAAATCATCTTTTAAAACCCATTAAAATAATAAAAAATTTATGTTTAATTACAATTGTAGGTGAAATACTTAAAAATAAAAGCGCAGCTATTTTAGAAAAAATTTTTTATATTTTAAAAAATAACGAAAACCAAGCTATATCTACTTTTTATGATTCTTCAAGTTTGTCTATATCATTAATCCTATACGATAAATATATTGTAAAAATAATACAATCCCTACATGAAAAAATTATTCAAAATATAAAAATAATAAATGTCATTTTACTAGGTATTGGAGGTGTAGGAAAAAATTTAATACATAAAATCTTTAAACAGAAAAGAAAACTAAAGAGTCTAGGAATTAAAATAAAAATAGCTGTATCCGCTAATTCTAAAAAATATTTAATTCATCAAAAAAATACTAATATTGAAAATTGGAAGCTACATTTTCAAGAATCAAAAACAAAATTCTGTCTTAACAGCATATTAAAATTACCTAAAAAAAAATATTTAGTTAATCCAGTTTTAATTGATTGTACTGCTAGTCAAAATATTGCTGATCAATATACTAAAATAATTAAAAAAGGCTTTCATATTGTAACAGCTAATAAAAAATCCAATACATCATCCATGTTAAAATATGAAAAAATTCGATTTAATGCTAATAAATATAATAAAAATTTTTTTTATGAAACTCATGTAGGAGCAGGACTACCTGTTATTCAAAACTTAAAAAATATTTTACATACAGGAGACAAATTAATTAGTTTTCAAGGAATTTTATCAGGATCTATGTCTTTTATTTTTGGAAAATTAGATCAAGGTATAAGCTTATCAGAAGCCACCAAAGAAGCTAAAAATTTAGGATTTACAGAACCTGACCCAAGAGATGACTTATCTGGAATGGATATCGCTAGAAAACTATTAATTCTAGCTCGCGAAGCAGGTTATAAATTAGAGTTGTCAGATATTAAAATAGAAAAAATATTAACCGATGATGTTAAACATCTTAAAGACACCCAAAAAGTGATGTCTAAATTAAAAAAATTAGATCTCAATTTTAATTTACGTTTTAAAAAAGCAAAAGAAGAAAAAAAAGTTTTACGGTGTATCGGGACAATAAAAAATAACGGAAAATGCAGCGTTAAAATTGTAGCAGTAAGCAAAAACAATCCGTTATATGATATTAAAAATGGAGAAAATATATTAATATTTTATACAAAAAATTATAATCCCATGCCTTTAATCTTACGCGGTTATGGAGCAGGAAAAAGCGTAACAGCTTCTGGTATTTTTTCAGATTTATTACGTACTATATCATAACTTTTGGAGTTTTAAAAAAATGATAAAATTTCATGCTCCTGCATCTATTGGAAATGTTGGTGTAGGATTCGACATTCTAGGAGCTGCCATAAAACCAGTAGACAAAACATTATTAGGGGATGTTGTATCAATAAAAAAATCTAAAAAATTAAAAATAAAACATATTGGAAAATTTTCCAATCAATTACCAAAGAATATTTCAGAAAACATTACCTGGAAAGCGATAAAATTATTTGAAAAAAAAACAAATAAAAATAAACCCATTAGTGTTATATTAGAAAAAAATATGCCGATTGGATCTGGTTTAGGATCCAGTGCTTCCTCTATTGTATCTATGATCTTAGCATTAAACGAATTTTACAAAACAAAACTTAAACCCCAAAAACTATTAAAATTAATGGGAAAATTAGAAGAAAATATTTCAGGGACAATACATTATGATAATGTCGCACCTTGTTATCTCGGTGGTCTACAATTAATTACAGAAGATCAATTAAAATTTACACAATCATTACCAATCTTTAACAAATGGTTATGGGTAATAGCATGGCCCGGTCTAAAACTAAATACATTGGATTCAAGAAAAATTCTACCAAAAAAATACACAAAAAAAAAATGTATTAAAAATAGTCGAAATTTATCAACCTTTATCCACTCCTTATATACTAACCAACCAGATCTTGCTATTCGTGTTATGAATGATATTATTGCTGAACCATATCGTATTCCATTAATACCTAATTTTTTTAAAATAAAAGAGAAAATCATTCAATTAGGTGCTCTCACATGTCATATTTCTGGATCAGGACCAACAATCTTTTCTATTTGCAATTCAATGAACATTGCTGAAAAAGTAAAAGAATGGTTCATGAAAGAATATAAAGAAAAAGGTTTTGTTCATATTTGTAATATTGACCCTAATGGTGCAAGAAAGATAAGGGTAGCTAAAAATGAAATTATATAACTTAAAAGATCATCATGAAGAAGTTAATTTTGCATATGCAATTAAATTAGGTTTAGGAAAAAAACAAGGATTATTTTTTCCTAAAAAATTACCAAAATTTAATTCTCAAGAATTACAAGAACTAACTCAAATGGATTTTATTAATCGTAGTGCAAATATTTTATCACACTTTATTTCAGATGAAATCTCATTACAAAATTTAAAAATACAAGTAAAAAATGCATTTTCTTTTACGCCACCTATACTACACATGGTCGAAAAAAATATTGCATGTTTAGAATTGTTTCATGGTCCAACTTTAGCTTTTAAAGATTTTGGCGCGCGTTTTATGGCTAATATGTTATCTTACTGGAATGATCAAGATGATTCTATGACTATCTTAACTGCTACTTCAGGAGATACCGGCGCAGCCGTTGCTCATGCTTTTTATTGTATGAATAATATTCGTGTAGTTATTTTATTTCCAAAAGGAAAAATAAGCAGATTACAAGAAAAATTATTTTGTACATTAGGTAAAAATATTCATACCATAGCTATTGACGGTAGTTTTGATGACTGTCAAAGTCTTGTAAAACAAGCTTTCAACGATAAAAAATTGCGTAAAAAAATCGGCTTAAATTCAGCTAATTCCATTAATATTAGTCGTCTATTAGCTCAAATATGCTATTATTTTGAAGCTTTTGCATTAATTCCACATCATCAACAAGAAAATATAGTAATCTCTGTTCCTTGTGGAAACTTTGGTAATTTAACTGCTGGATTATTAGCAAAAGCTATTGGATTACCTATAAAATCATTTATTGCAGCTACTAATTCCAATGACACTATACCAAGATATTTAAAAAATGGAATATGGGCGCCCTATAAAACTATGTCTACTATTTCTAATGCTATGGATATTAGTCAACCAAATAACTGGCCTAGAGTAGAAGAACTATTTTCTAAACAAAAATGGAACTTAAAAAGCCTTGGATATGGTAGTGTATCCGATCAAGAAACTATACATACATTAAAAAAATTACATCATATTGGATATATCTCAGAACCGCACGCAGCTATCGCATATCAACTACTAAAAAAACAATTAAGCCCTCAAGATTTCGGACTATTTTTAGGTACAGCACATCCAACTAAATTTCAAAACACGATAGAAAAAATATTAAATATAAAATTAAAGTTACCTAAATCATTAGAAAAAAGAGCGAATTTACCGAACTTTTCTCATCATATGAAACCAAATTTTTTAAAATTAAAAAATTTTTTATTACAATTATAAATAAAAAATTATTTTAGAGAGGAATATTTAAAACTCCTCTCTAAAAAATTAAAAAAATTTTTCATAAAAAAATAATTTCTAAGCAGTTAAATATTAAACAAAAAAGTAACTATGTCACCATCCTGAACTATATATTTTTTTCCTTCTAAACGCAATCTTCCAAATTTTTTTACTTTTTTTATATCTCCTTTATAATAAATAAAATCATGATACGAAATTACTTGAGCACGAATAAAACCTTTTTCAAAATCAGTATGAATTAAACCGGATGCTTTTTTTATAGTAGAACCTTGACGAACTGTCCAGGCACGAATTTCTTTAGGTCCTGCTGTAAAAAAAGTAATAAGCTGTAATAACATGTATCCTGAACGTACAATATCATGAAAATTTATGTTTTTTATATTGTTAAAATTATATATTTTTTTTTGCGCAAAATTAATAGAATCACTATAAATCGAAAAATTATTATTTATAATACATGGTATAACTTTTATTTTTTTTTTCTGAAATTTTTCTAATATTTTTTCAATCATAATTTTTGATGAATGATGTAGAGTAGTATTTAAAATATACATCATAGGTTTTAATGTTAAAAAGTTTAAACTATTTAAAAAGATTAGTTCTTTTTTAGAAAAAAAAAGTTCTCTTAAAGGAACTCCTTTTTTTAATTGACATATACAAAAGTGTATTAATTTTATATTATAATTATCATATTCAAATTTTTTATGAATGATATTTTTTTTACTTAGTATTTTTTCTAATACTGTTAAATCTGAAAATAATAATTCCATATTAATTATTTCTATGTCTCTCAGAGGATCTATACTATTATAAATATGAGAAATATTATCATTATTAAAACAACGCACCATATGTAATATTGCATTACATTCTTTTATATTTTCTAAAAAACTATTCCCTAATCCTGCACCTTTAGAAGCACCTTTTACTAAACCAGCAATATCAAAAAAATTTATAAAAGTATATATAATTTTTTTAGAGACGATCTGTTGAGCAATTTCTTTTAATCGATAGTCAATAACCGGAACAACTCCAATGTTCGGTTTAATAGTACAAAATGGAAAATTTTCTGCAGGAACTTTTAAATTAGTCATTATATTAAATAATGTTGATTTTCCAACATTAGGAAGTCCAATAATACCGCATTTAAAACCCATATCAATCCTTAAGAACAAAATATATATACACCAAATAAAATTTTAAAAACATTCTTCTTTTATTTATTGAAGAATCGAAATTTTTTTATTTAAAAATAAGTTAAGATTATATATAAAATTACTATTTTTATTCATAAAATGCATCATAATTTGAAAAATTAATCTTTTTTCTATTTTAGTGGGAGCACTTAAAACAAACTTAGTAATTTCATTTTTTAATTGAGGTCTACCAATACCTATACATAATTGCATAAAAGAAGATTTTTTTTTAAAAGAAGAAATAATACTTTTAATACCATTATGACCATTATGACTAGAACTATATTTAATTTTTAAAAATCCAGGAAATAAATCAAGTTCATCACGTATAACTAAAATTTCAGATAATTTAATTTTATAATATGAAGCGATATTAAAAATCAGTGAACCCGATAAATTCATAAAAATTTCCGGTTGAAAAAAAAGAATTTTATGATTTTTTTTTATTAAAATAGAGAATTTTCCTGAAAACTTTTTATGTTTTTCTAATTTTAATTTATAATAATCCACTAAAATTCTTAAATACCACATACCAACATTATGACGGGTATGATAAAAATTCTTATATGGATTTCCTAAACCTATAATTAATTTAATAATACTCATCAAAAAAACCTCGCTATAGATAATAATATTTAAAAATATTATATTTTATCAACAATAAAAGCTTATTGATATACCAAATATATACATGTAAAATACATTTTGTTTTATTACATATACATTCATTTAAAAAATATCAAAAAATAAAATATAATTCTAAACGAAATTCATTATAATATATATATTCAATAATTTTGAAAATTTTAAATATATATCTTTTAAATATAAAATAAATAAATAAAATAAAAATTTTTAAAAATTATTTTAATAATTCAATATATATATGAATAAAAAATAAAAAATAACATAACACCCTATATTTATATAATATTTTTTATCATTAGATGAAAAAATTTATTTATCTAATTGTGACTATAAAAATTTAAAAATGAGATCTATATGTCTATACATCAAACACTAAATTATCGATTCAGAGGTTTTTATCCTGTTGTAATAGATATAGAAAGCGCAGGATTTCATGCAAAAACTGATGCATTATTAGAAATCGCTATTATAACATTAAAAATGAACGAATTAGGATGGTTAAAAATAGATGAAATGTTACATTTTCATATTATACCTTTTAAAGGTTCGATTATTAAAGCAGAATCTGTAGCATTTAATAAAATTGATCCATTTAATCCATTAAGAGGAGCTATTAGTGAAACTGAAGCTTTAGAAAAAATTTTTAAATTAGTCAGAAAAAAAATAACAAAATACAAATGCAAAAGAGGAATAATTGTCGCTCATAATGCTAATTTTGATCATGCATTTTTAATGGCAGCTTCTCACCGAGTAGGAATTACAAAAAATCCATTTCATCCATTCACTACTCTTGATACAGCCGCATTAAGCGGGTTAATTCTCGGACAAACAGTATTAGCAAAAGCATGTAAAATTGCCGGAATTCCGTTCGATACTAATCAAGCTCATTCTGCATTATATGACACTATGCAAACCGCTTATTTATTTTGCGAATTAGTAAACCGATGGAAAAGGCTGGGCGGATGGCCGCCTAGCCTTTTAAATTATAAAAATAAAAAATAAAAAAACCGAACATTAATATTCTGTATTTTTTTTTAAAAAAAATTACATAATTATAAATATCACGTTTAAAAATATAATCAAAAAATAAAAAATCATTATTTAAATTTTGTTATATTATTTTTTTAAAATTTTTAATAATTCACCGTTATGTAACATTTCTAAAATGATATCACAACCTCCAATTAATTCCTTATTAACCCACAATTGAGGAAAAGTAGGCCAATTGGAATATTTAGGTAAATATTTTCGAATTTTAGGAAACTTTAAAATATCAATATACGCATAACAAATTCCGCAAGAATTTAAAGCTTGAATAGCTTGCGCCGAAAAACCGCAGCTAGGATGTAAAGGAGAACCTTTCATATATAAAATAATTTTATTATCTTTTAATTGTTCTTTTATAATTTTAATGGTTTCAATCATTTTTAAAGAATCCCTTAAAAAAAATATTATTTAATTACTATACCAAATGCTTTGTATTTTTTTAAACATAATTATTATTATTTTAATATGAATAAAAATTTTTACGAAATGATTTTTCTTATTATTTAAATTATTTAAATTAATTAAATTACTTAAAATAATAAAAATTATTAAATTAATAAAGATATTGTTTAAATATTTATTTTATATTACAATAAACAATAAATTTTGGGGCTGATTATGGATTTGACAAAATATATGAAAACTAATTATGCATGTCGAGGATTGGTTTGCCTCGTTAAAAAACCAAAAATAATAAACGCAAAACAAAAAAACTACGCTTTAGCAGCTTAAAAAACTGTTTTCAAGCCCTTTCCTTCTTAATCTATTTTATACTTTTGTATAGAAAAAGAAATGTCCAGAAAGGTCATATAAAACAAAAGATTTGATATCTAAAAAAACAATCTTGAAGTTCAGATATCATAAGAAAAAAAAATCAAGATAATAATTTAATATTATGTTTATATAATATTATTATGAAAAATAAAAAATAAACTAAACATGTAGACAATTAGTTTTAATTATTTTGGACGCGGGTTCGAATCCCGCCAGCTCCAAAAAAATAAATAAAAATGAAAGTGTAATTTTCAAAAAATCAAAAGATTTCATTTTTCTCAAATAAATATATAAAAAATATAAAAATACTATTTAAGAAAAATTTCACTTATTTATATACTATATTTTCCAAAAAAATAATAATCTTAATTTATTAAAAGTATTTTCAATATTAATTTTTCTAATCAATTATTTTCTATATATTTTTTATAACAAATTCCATTATTTAAGAAAAATAATTTTATTTTCTTAATATCCTAAAAAAAATCTATAAAAATTATATTACAGATATTATTTCGTTAAATAAAAAATTTTTATTACAGTAAAACATATAAAAAAAATAAAAAATATTTTTTTATATAAAAAATATGAGGAGAATATGAAAAAAAAAGAGTTAGAAAAGCTAAAAAATGAAAAGGAAAATAAAGAAAAAAATAAAACAAAAACTAATAAAACCTCTATAGAATTAATTAAAGAAATAGAAAAAAAAATTGAAGATTTAAAAAAAGAAAAAAAAATAAAATATATACGACATCTTGCTAATATAGAAAATATCAAAAAAGAAAGCGATAAAAAAATAATAATAATTAAAAAAGAAATATCTGAAAAATTCTTTAAAAAAATATTACCAATTATTGAAATAATAGATTATATTTGCAATAAAAATAAATCTTCAATAATATCTAATCATCCTGTTATGGAAGGGATGAAGCTGACAAAAAAAGAATTAAAAAAGATCATAAAAATTTGGAACATTAAAAAAATTAATAAAATCAACAAAAAATTTAATCATAAAAAACATATTAAAAATAATCAAATTAAAAATAATAATGTAAAACAAGAATACGTCTGCGCTATTATTAAACCGGGTTATAAGATTAATGATCAAATCCTTCAAAAAGCAATAGTAGAGACTAAATAAAAAAAATTATTTAATCATATTTTTAAACCAATCTATTGGACTTTTATTTTGTTTTTTTAAATAGTTATTCGTTTTTAAAAAATGTTGGCATCCAAAAAATCCACGATAAGCAGAAAGTGGTGATGGATGCGATGCTTCTAATATAATATGCTTACTTTGATTAATAATTTTTTTTTTTTGACGAGCATGAGAACCCCATAATAAAAAAATAATTCCAGTACAAAAATTATTTATTAATCTAATGACCTGATCTGTAAATATTTCCCAACCATAATTTTTATGCGAGCCTGGTAAACCCTGAGAGACAGTTAGAATAGTATTTAATAAAAATACTCCTTGTACAGCCCAAGGCCGTAAAGATCCATACATTTTTTTTTCAGAAACATTAAAATTATTTTTTAATTCTAGAAAAATATTTTTTAATGATGGTGGAATTTTATGATTTTTTTTTACTGAAAATGCTAATCCAGTTGCTTGATTTATTAAACAATAGGGATCTTGTCCTAAAATAACTACTTTAATTTGATCTAATGGTGTTGTTAAAAATGCTTGAAAAATTAATTTATTTTTCGGATAAATAAATTGATTCATACGTTCTATTTTTAATCGATACAATAATTGGATAAAATATCTTTTTTTTTTTTCAACTTTGAATAAATCAGTCCATTGAACATCATTTGTCTTCATGTTAAAATAACCTTAAAGATTATATATCATATCATTGATTAAGATAATAAAAATCAAAAAAATAAAAAATTTATAATCTTCTCATGTATAAAATATTATTATTCTATCATAATACATACTAAATCTATATATTTTTAAGCGATATTATTATTACTCTTGTTAAGGTGATTATATGACATTGGTATCACAAAAAGCTAAAAACTTTATTTCTCCAGCTATTTTACCTAATGGCGAAATAATTAATAACTTTAATTTATATGAGTATACTAATAAAAAAAATATAATATTATTTTTTTGGCCTATGGATTTTACATTTGTTTGTCCTTCCGAATTAATTCAATTAAATCGCGCGTACGAAGAATTTCAAGAAAGAGAAACATCTATAATTGGTATATCAATTGATTCAGTATACTCACACAACGCTTGGAGAAATACTGCTATTCATCAAGGCGGAATCGGACCTATAAAATTCCCTATGATTTCAGATCTTTCTAAAGAAATACAGCAATCTTATCACGTAGAACATCCTCAATTAAAAATTGCATTAAGAGCATCATTTATTATTGATAAAAAAAGGATTATCAGACATCAATCTATCAATGATTTACCAATTGGACGCAATATTCCTGATCTTTTACGTTTTATTGACGCTTTAAAATTTCATGAAAAATTCGGTGATGTTTGTCCTGCTAATTGGATATCCGGAAAAGAGGGAATGAAGCCTTCTCCTGAAGGTGTAAAAAAATATTTAACTAAAAATTTCAAAAATATTTAAAATGCTATATTTATAATATCAAAAAATATACCATCAATTTCTATAGTGATATATTTAAAACCAGTGATAGTCAATAAACTGGTTTTAAATATATATTTTTTTTAAAAATAAATTTCAAATAAAAAATAAAAAACAATACTTTTATATTCTGAAAATTTTTCACTATTTTATGATAAATTTATGATATAATTAAAATATCTTTTAATAAAAAATATATTTTTGAGATAAAAACTCATGAAAGACCTCAAAAACAACATCACACAGGTCAATATCGAAGAAGAATTAAAAAAATCTTATTTAGATTATTCTATGTCCGTAATAATTGGCCGCGCTTTACCGGATGTACGCGACGGATTAAAACCTGTACATCGAAGAATACTATTTGCCATGAATGTTCTGCATAATGAATGGAATAAACCCTATAAAAAATCAGCACGAATTGTTGGTGATGTGATAGGTAAATATCATCCTCATGGAGATACAGCTGTATATGATGCTATTGTACGCATGGCTCAATCTTTTTCTTTACGTTATGCGTTAATTGATGGACAAGGAAATTTTGGATCAATAGACGGAGATTCAGCAGCTGCTATGCGATATACTGAAATCCGTATGTCTAAAATTGCTCAAGAAATGTTAAAAGACCTAGAAAAAAATACAACAAATTTTGTATTAAATTATGATGGAACAGAAAAAATTCCTGAAATTTTACCCGCTAAAATCCCTAATTTATTAATTAATGGATCTTCTGGAATAGCAGTGGGTATGGCTACTAACATTCCACCTCATAATCTACATGAAGTAATCAATGGATGTTTAGCTTATATAAATAATAATAATATTTCTTTAACTACTTTAATGTCTTATATTCCAGGTCCAGATTTTCCTACTGCAGGAATTATTAATAATCAATTAGGAATAGAAGAAGCTTATCGGACCGGAAAAGGAAAAATTTCAATAAGATCAAAATACACAATTGAGATTAATCAAAAAAACAAAAAAGAATCAATTGTCATTCATGAATTACCATACCAAGTCAATAAAGCTAAATTAATTGAAAAAATAGCTATACTCATTAAAGATAAAAAAATTGATGGAATTTCAGCGATCCGTGATGAATCCGATCAAGACGGAATGCGTATTGTTATTGAAATAAAAAAAGAATTTATTACAAAAATTGTATTAAATCAGTTATATAATTTAACATCTTTACAAATATCATTTGGATTTAATATGGTGGCTTTATCTTCGGGGCAACCTAAAACCATGTCATTAAAAGAAATTATCCAAGAATTTGTACAACATAGAATAGATATTGTCACTCGCCGTTGCATATTTGAATTAAAAAAATTCAAAAAAAGAATGCATTTATTAAAAGGATTTTCTATTGCACTAGAAAATATTGATAAAATTATTCAAATTATTAAAACAGCGGAAAACGGAAAAGTTGCAAAAAATCGTCTAGAAAAAAAAATATGGGTATCAAATAATCGAAAAAAAGAACAAAAAAAACTAAGCGAAATTCAAGCTATCTCTATTTTAGAGATGAGGTTAAATAAATTAACATCACTAGAAACCTATAAAATTAAAAAAGAATATAAAAAAATTACCCAAGAAATAAATCAATTAAATAAAATTTTATCATCTTCTAAGAAAATGATGAACATTATTCAAGATGAATTAATTGAAATTAAAAAAAACTTTTCTGATCCACGTAGAACAAAAATCATAAATGAATGTTCAAAAATTAATTTTGAAGACCTGATTATTAAAGAAAATGTAGTTATAACATTATCTCATTCGGGATATGTAAAATATCAACCAATATCCGATTATAATGCACAAAAAAGAGGTGGAAAAGGAAAATCTGCAGCAAAAACAAAAGAAAAAGATTATATTGAAAATTTATTAGTAGCAAACTCACATGATACAATATTATGTTTTTCTAGCAGAGGTATTTTATATTGGATGAAAGTGTATCAATTACCGGAAAAAAGCCGACATACCAGAGGAAGACCCATTATTAATATTTTACCACTCACTTCTAGAGAACGGATTACAACTATTTTACCTATTAAAAAATATAAATCATCTATTAATATTGTAATGGCTACAGCTCATGGGTTTATTAAAAAAACATCATTAAATCAATTTCAAAAACCAAGAAACGCTGGAATTATTGCTATTAATTTAAGAAAAAATGATGAACTTATCGGAGTTTCATTAACCAACGGTAACGATACAATTATGCTTTTCTCATCTAATGGAAAAATAGTACATTTTTCTGAAAAAAAAATTAGAAATATGGGCCGCACCGCGTCTGGAATTAAAGGTATGAAAATATCAGATAAAGATAAAGTCGTTTCTTTATTAGTTCCTAATCAAAAAGATAATATTTTAATTGTCACTGAACATGGGTATGGTAAACAAACCAATATAAATCAATTTCCTCTGAAATCCAGAGCAACAAAAGGAATTATTTCGATTAAAACTACCAAAAAAAACGGTATTGTTATTGGAGCAATACAAGTAAAAAATGATGATCAAATCATGATGATTACAAATGCAGGAAAATTAGTAAGAACTCGCATTTCTGAAATAGGAACTCTCAAAAGGAATACACAGGGTGTAATTTTAATTAGAATGTCCAAAAAAGAAAAAGTAGTAGGATTACAAAAAATTAAAGATGAATCTCTCTATTTATAATCAATAAATAATAGATGTCACTGAAAAAATATATAATTTTTCTAAAAAAAATTAAGGTATTCCTATATATCAATTAAATAATTTATTTATATAGGAAAAATTATTTTTAAAAACTCCTTTTACAAAAAAAACTCATCTAAAAAATTATTTGATTAAAATTAATTTATTAAAGAGTAATTTAAATTATAAAATATAAAAAATAATAAAAAAATTAATGAATAAAATCTATTTTTTTATTATTATTTTTCCGCTGAGCTTGAATTACTGTAATCGCTATTGTATATACAATATCATTCACTGATGCCCCACGAGACAAATCATTCACTGGTTTTAATAAACCTTGTAAAATAGGACCGATTGATAAAATGTTTGAAGATTGTTGAACAGCTTTATATGTAATGTTTCCAGAATTTAAATCAGGAAAAATTAATATAGTGGCTTTTCCATTTATCACAGATAATGGACTTTTTATATAAGAAATTTTTTGATTAATAGCAGCGTCATACTGTAAAGGACCATCAATTAATATATTAGGATAACGATTTTGCATTAATTTTGTTACGTTTCTAATTTTTTCTACCGATCTTCCTGTTCCAGAATCATGAGTTGAATAAGACAAAAAAACTAATCTCGGTTCTATTTCAAAAAGTTTAGCGGTTTTTAAAGATTGTTCTGCAATTTTTATTAATTGTTCTACATTTGGTTCAGGATTAATAGCGCAATCTCCATAAATTAAAACTTTATCATGAAATAACATAAAAAAAACCGAAGATATAAACATATCTTGATTTAAATGTTTAAAAATACTTAATATCGAACGAATAACATCACCGGTAGAACAAGAGATTCCTGCCACCATTCCATCAACATCATCACTATACAACATCATCATTGCTAAAAAAATATTATCCTGTAATAATTCAAGAGCCAAATTTTTACTTATATTATTTTTTATGTGTAATTTTAATAATGGAGTAATATAATTATTTCTAATAAAACAAGGATCCAGAATAATAATTGAATCATCCAAAATTATGTTATTTAGCGTAGCTAACTCACGAATCTTTTTATCATTACCTAATAAAATACATCGGGCAATGTTTAAATTATTACTGATTGAGATAGCTTTTAATAAATTAATATTATTATTTTCTGGAAAAATAATTACTTTTTTATTTTCGCTAGCTTTTTTTTTTAAAAAATCTTGAAATTCTATTGAATAATTTTTCATGATAAATCATCTTATTAAGTTAAATAAAATATAATCTTTGACTGAATATAAAAAATATTTTTACAAAATTAATTTTAATGTATCTTCAGCAATTATTTGATTTTCGTTTGCCGGAATAACTAAAATTGGACGACTATTTGATGAATGAATAAAGCCTGATTTTCCACTATGCATTAAAAAATTTTTTTCTTTATGCGTTGCTAAATTTAATAATGATAACCGATCAATAATATTTTTTCTAACTAAATTAGAATTTTCACCTATTCCGCCGGTAAAAACCATAGCATCTAATCTCCCTTTCATGCACGCAGTATAACTAGCAATAAACTTAGCTACATGATAGCAATACATATCAAGAGATAAACGAACGTTCTTATTTTTAGTATATAAATTTTCCAATATTCTAAAATCACTGCTAATTTTATTAATACCTAAAACACCTGATTCTTCATTTAATATTTTTTTAATCGTAGAAATTTTTAAATTTAATACTTCGGACATGTATAAAATAATAGAAGGGTCAATATCACCACACCTGGTACCCATAATTAAACCTGCCAACGGAGTTAAACCCATTGAAGTATCAATGGATTCCCCATGAACTATCGCTGTCACAGACGACCCACCTCCTAAATGGCAACTAATAATATTTAAATTCTTTTTTATTTTCTTTAACAAAAAAGCACTTTTTTTTAAGACATAATAATGATTAATTCCATGAGCACCATATCGACGTAAAGCATAACGATCATAAAAATAATATGGAATACCATATAAATAAGAAGATTTAGGCATTGTTTGATGAAAAACTGTATCAAAAACTGCAACATTTTTTCCAGATAAATGAGGCATTAATAAAAATGATGTTTTTATACCTAATAAATTAATAGGATTATGTATCGGTGCAAAAATTGCTGTTTCTTGAATAATTTTCAAAACACAACTATTAATAAGCATTGAAGATTTAATTTTTTTTCCACCATGTACTACTCTATGTCCTATACCAATCACATGGTCCATGTAATAAAAATATTGAGAACATAAAACCTCAAAAACAAATTGAATAACTTTTTTATAAGATAAATTTTTTTTTAACTGTATAAATTTTTTATCTTTTTGTAATTTTTTAAAATATAAAGTCACAGTATTTGTATTAAAATTATCTGCAGCACCAATTAAATAAGTAATTTTTTTAATTGGATCAATAATAGAAAACTTAAAAGAAGAACTTCCGCAATTCAAAACCAAAATCAATTGATTTTGCATCATATATACCTTTTTATATTAATAAACTTTATAAATAAAATACTGCTATATTAATTTTCAAAAAAATAAATTATAAAGATATCAAATAATTTTCTTAACAATAATTTAAATTAATTTTATCTAATCAAATCCGACTTATTAATTCATAATACTTTTCTTCTGTTGAATTGAATGAATCTGTACTTTAATAATTTCACTAACAGGATCATCAGGACAATGTTCTATAAAATATATAAGATCTAATAAAGCTGTATTATAACATTTTAATTGTGAACAAATTAAACCTCTATCTCTTATTTCATATGGATCTTTCGGATTAATTTTTAATAATAAGTCACTGACTTTTAAAGCGAGTTCTATTGATTTTTCTTCGATTAATGAAATCTTTAATATATCTAATAATTTTTGAATAACCTGTAAAGGTTTAGCTTCCGCAATATCTTTTAAAGATAGCGTAGTAGTAGGACTAATGTTTCCTTTTAACCAATATTCTAAAATACACTGATCTAATATTTCACCATTAAAAGGATTAATAAAAAAGACCTCATTATTCTCATTATTGACACGTAAAATAAATTGAGTCGGGAAAATAACAGGTACAATAGATAATTTAAAAATTTTTGCAATATGTAAAAAAATTATTCCCAACGATATTGCTGTACCAGTATGTGTCTGTAAAACTGAATCTATCCAAATCATATTCGACAGTTTATATTTTTTCTGTGATGGTCCAAAATTCCAGACATTATAAAATAAATATAATAATTTTTTTAACTGTTCTTTTGGTTTTTTTTCTCGCGATAAAAAAAATTTTGCTTTTTTTACTTTTTGATTTAATTCAAAAAGGACCTTTTTAACCGAAAAATCATCACGAATATATTCCATAATTTTAACAGCTACTTCACATAAAGAAACTATAGAAAAATCAATGTTTATAAAATCTATCATATGCCATCCAAAATAAGTATTTTGTCTATAAGATATATATTACTAAATAAAATAAAACAACTTCATAAATATTTATCTTAGATAAAAATTATCACAGTATAAATTATAATCAAATTACGTGATTGATCAATATAAAACTTTAAAAAATTAGATGAATTAGAAATTATCCTTTTATTAAACCTGCTGTAACACGAATATATCCTGCGTAATCTTTATAGGAATGTATATTAACAAATAAATTATCTTTAAATAACTTTCTGATAATATTTTTTTGTTTATAACAATGCTCAATACATAACCAACCAGGATAAATAAAAAAATGTATAGAGTTCTTGATAATATATTTTATATATTCTATTCCATATTTTCCTGCAACTAAAGCATGATAAGGTTCAAATAACAAATTATGCCGTGATAAATAAAAATCTTTATATGATAAATAAGGCGGATTACTAACAATAATATTAAACTTTTTATTTTTAATGCTTGAGAACCAATTACTATTTTTGAAAAAAACGTTTTTTATTTTTAAATGATCTAAATTATATTTAGCGACTGACAAAGCATGATCACAATTATCAACACCAAGAACTTTACAATACGATTTTTCTTTTGCTAAAGCGAGAGCTATAGCACCACTACCTGTTCCCAAATCTAATATTTTTTTTCTACATCGCGATATTTTATCTAATACTACTTGTACTAATATTTCTGTATCTGGACGAGGAATTAAAACAGACGATGAAACATATAAAGGTAAAGACCAAAACTCTTTCTTTTTTAAAATATACGCAATTGGTTCACCATGTATACGACGCTGCAACAGATTTTGTAATAAATAAATTTCATATAAAGTTAGCACTCTATTTTCATAAGATATTAGGTACTCTCTAGAACATTTTAAAACAAAACATAATAATAGTTTTATATCTAAATTTACTGTCATAGAAATTTTTAATTTTTTTTTTGCATGTACTATCCAATCTATTATTTTCATTAAAAAATACCGTTTATATCTCAAAAAATCATTGATCAACTATTATTTTTATATTCTTGTAATAAAGGATTAATTAAAAGATCTAATTTTCCAGCGAATACTTCATCTAAACGATATAAAGTCAAATTAATGCGATGATCAGTAATACGATTTTGTGGAAAATTATACGTTCTATTTCTATCTGAACGCTCGCCTGTACCCAATAAATTACGACGAATAAGAGAATTTTCTTTATTTTTTTTTATAATATTTGCTGTATGAATTTTAGCACATAAAACTGCAAGAGCTTTTTCTTTATTTTTATGTTGCGAACGCTCATCTTGACACTCGACAACCTGTCCAGAAGGTAAATGCGTGATCCTAACCGCAGAATCTGTTGTATTCACATGTTGCCCACCTGCTCCAGAAGATCTAAAGGTATCAATTTTTAAATCAGTTATATTCAAAGATATTTTTTTAGATTTTGGTACATTTGGCATAATCGCTACGGTACAAGTTGAAGTATGAATACGCCCTTGAGACTCAGTTTTTGGAACACGTTGAACTCTATGTCCTCCTGATTCAAAAGCCAACTTTCTACAAACATCGTTTCCTTTTATTTTTAATATAATTTCTTTATATCCTCCTTTTTCATTTTCATGAATATTGATAATATTTACTGACCATATATTTAATTCAGCATAACGTATATACATTTTACATAAATCTTTTGAAAAAATAGCAGCTTCATCTCCTCCTGTTGCTGCTCGAATTTCTAAAAAACAACAATTTTGATTATAAGAATTACATGGAAATAAAAAAGATTTTAACCGAGTTTCTAAAATTTTCTTTTTAGCAAACAAAATATTTAATTCATCTTTTACTAAATTTCCTAAAGTGATATCATGTAATAATAATTCTGTATTCTTAATATCATTATTTATTTTATTCCAAGAAACAAAAGCTTTATTTATATTAGATAACTTAGATTTTTCTTTAGATAATTGAGAAAAATTATGTTTATTTAGGTTAGTATATCCATCTTTTAATAACAACTCTAACTCTTTATAACGTTGTATTAAATTTTTTAATTTTTTAAAAATTGAATCCTTCATACAAAATAACCTTGTTATAGTAATATTAAAAAAATGTTTATATGAAACGCATAAAAAATAAAAACATATTCATAATTGTATTGTAAAAATAAAGTAATAAAAAATCACTGATACCACTAAAAAAATGTGAATTACTTTCTATCATATTTATTCTATGATATATTACATATAATACTATGTATATAATAAATTTTCAAAAAGTATGCCGGTCAAAATAAGAAATAAAATTCATATAAAAATATTATAAAGTCAAAAAAGAAAGTATTTTAAAATCAAGTTTAACTTTTATTAATCATAATAATATCCTAATTTCTATTTTATTCATGAATTAATTTTCAAAAAATTAGAAAAAACCAATATATATATCAAAAAAACAAAATATCTTTATAGAAATAAGGTTATTTATTAAAATGAATAATATGAAATTATTTTCAGGTAATTCAGTTCCTCAATTAGCTCTTTCTGTTTCCAAATTTCTAAAAAAAGATCTAGGAAAAGCTACAGTTAGCCGATTTAGTGATGGGGAAATTAGCGTACAAATTCATGAAAATATAAGAGGTTCAGATGTATTTTTAATACAATCTACCTGTTCTCCTGCAAATGATAATTTAATGGAATTAATTATTATGATAGACGCTTTACGTCGAGCGTCTGCTAAAAGAATAACGGCCGTTATGCCGTATTTTGGATATGCGCGACAAGATAGAAGAATTAGATCAACTCGAGTGCCTATCACTGCTAAAGTTATAGCCAATTTTTTATCAAATGTTGGTGTAGATCGAATATTAACTATAGACCTCCATTCTGAACACATTCAAGGTTTTTTTGATATTCCAATAGATAATATTTTTGGTAATTTAATTTTATTAAAAGATATGTTTAAAAGAAAATTTATTAATCCTATTATTGTTTCACCCGACATCGGGGGCGTAATAAGAGCGCGCTCAATTGCTAAATTATTATATGATATCGAAATGGCGATCATTGATAAAAGAAGACCTAAAGCAAATACTTCTCAAGTTATGAATATAATTGGTAATATTAAAGATCGTGATTGTATTCTTGTAGATGATATGATTGATACAGGATCAACCTTATGTCAAGCAGCTAAAACTCTCAAAAAAAATGGAGCTCATCGAGTGTTTTCTTATGTTATACATCCTATTCTCTCAGGAACAGCAGCTGAAAACTTAAAAAATTCAGAAATTGATGAAATTGTTTTATGCGATACAATTCCTGTATCAAAAAAAATAACCTCACTTAAAAAAATAAAAATACTAACAGTTTCAAAAATGTTAGCGGAAGCTATTCGAAGAATCAATAAAGAAAAATCGATTTCCGCTATGTTCAACTAATTCTTAAATAAAAGAGAATAAATTTTATTTATTTTTAATTAGAAACTTACCTATTATTTAAAAAAATATTTTTAAATATTTTTTTAAATAATATAAAAAAAATGTTGGAAAATAATCCAACATTTCATATCAAAAAAATCAAAAAATACGTACTAGATTAAAATACCTCTATAATTTTAATTGATATTTAGAAAATATTTTGAAATAAAAAATTTTTAAAAAAAAATTGTACTTAAAAAAAATTTTTTAAAAAATATTAATAATATTAATCACTTTTTGCGGAAAAAAACCTAAAATAAAAAATAAAAAACTTAAAAATAAAATAAAAAAATATTGAATATTTATATATTCTTGTTCTAAAAGAGAATCAACATTACTGATATCCAATAAACCATATTTCTTTTGAAATAAACTGGAAATAATAGGTAAATAACACTGCATACCAATTATATTACTAAATAAAATAATTAATAATATAAACCATAATTTATTGTGTAACAAAAAACGAAATAAAAAAAACTTACCCCAAAAACCAAATGTAAAAGGAAATCCAGCCAAGGATAATAATAATAAAGTCATACAAAAACAAAGAATGGGATTTTTCCAATATAATCCTTGTAAACAATTATTATATTGATAATAATTGTTATAAAAAAATTTATAATCTATATAACTCTTAATACTAAAAAAACAAATCATACTTAAAATATATCCAAAAAAGTAAATATAAAAACCCTCTAAAAAAATTCTTTCTACTTGATTTAATAAAATAACTAAAATTAATAATAGATAACCAGTATTTGTTACAGAAGAATATGCAATTAATCTATTAATATTTTTTTGAAAAAAAGCCATACAATTTCCAAAAAAAATTGAACAGGTAGCCGCAATAATTAATAAAATATATATAATTTTACAATAGTATAATGCTGGTATACCAAATAAAAAACGCAATAAAAAAGTAAAGATCGAAATTTTAGTAGCAATAGAAAAATAAATTAATGAAAAAGCACTCATACAATTATAGATATCTGGCGTCCATAAATATAGGGGAAATAAAGACAACTTAAAAAAAAAAGAGATAAAAATAGTTATTAAACCAAATAATATTTTTTTATCTAGCATTAGAGAGGGATAATATAAAAACATATTAGAAATATGAGAAAAACATAATTGACCGGTAGCTGAATATATAATCAAACATCCAAATAACATCATAAGAGAAGAAAAAATAGAAAGAATCATATATTTTAAAGTAAAAAAAATCGTTTTTTTTAAATTATGCATATATCCAACTATCCCTAATGCCGGTAAAAATAATAACTCAATTCCAATAAATAATGTAGCAATATGATTCGAAATTAAAATAATTAAACCACCAATAGTTGATAATAATAAAAAAATAAGAAATTCAATCTTATTATACATCTTTGATATTATCCATGAAGATGAAAAAATACAAGTATAAAAACTTGCAAGTAATAAAAAAAACATGGATATTTTAGAATATTTATCTATAATAAACAATTCTGAATACCATCGATATCCTTTGTTATTCCCTAAAAATATTAATGCAATACTACAAGATAAACTAAAAAAAGTAATCACAATATTCATATTGTAAAAATTTAACTTTAGAGCAATACAAATAAAAACAACAATCATTGTAATCAATAAAAAAAATATAGGTAATACTGGAATGAAAATTTCAAATAATGGTATCATTTTTAGTAATTCACCTTATATTTTAAAAAAATGGTATATAGGGTTGATATAAATAAGCAGTAATATCATAAATAAAATGTATTAAGAAGTTAGGATATATACCTAAAAAAATAAGAATAACTACCAGAATAATTAACATACTTATATTTAATATAGAAACTTCTAAAAATGTTTCTTTATAATTAGTAGATTCATATAAAATTTTATTAAGAAAAGTTAAACAATATATCGCAGATAAAATAAAAACAAAAAAAAGAGCTATACCTAACCAAGGTGATGAATAAAAGATACCCCATAGCATCATAAACTCACCAGAAAAATTTCCCGTACACGGCAAACCTAAATTGACTAAAGAAAAAAATAAAAATAAAAACAATAATAAAGGATTATTCGAAAATATATCACTCATATAAAAAATATTATATGACTTAATATGATTATGTATAATACTAGCCATAATTAAAAAAGCCGATGTAGATAATGCATATGAAATAATATATAAAATAACCCCTTGATATGCAATAATATTCTCGCTATGTAAAGCCATAAAAACAATACCCATATGGGAAATAGAAGAATATGATATAAAATTTTTTATATTATTTTGTGAACACGCTAAAAAACCCCCATATATTACAGAAATTATTCCAAAAAATAAAAAAAATTCAGAAAAATAATGTATTGCTCTAGGAAAAAAGATAATTGAAAATCTCAAAAAACCATATACAGATGTTTTTAATAAAATACCAATTAAATCAATAGACCCCGAAGATGGGGTAAAAAGTTGTAATGTTGACAACCAACTATGAAAAGGCACTAAAGGCATTTTGATTATAAAAGATAAGAAAAAACAAAACATTAAAATGCACTCAGTTAAAAAAGACATAGGGGTATTTAATAGTGAACAATAATTAAATGTCCATATTCCTGAACTATTATAATGCACCCAAGCTAATAACATGGAAGATAGCAAAAAAAATAAACCAGATAATTGCGAATAAATAAAAAATTTTCGTGCTGCATGTAAACGCGTATATTGAATAGCAATATATTTATATCCCCATATAACTATAATATAATAAATTGACAATAATAAAAGTTCAAAAAAACAAAAAAATAAAAATAAATCAAGCGAAAGAAATACCCCCAATGTTGCCGCTATAATTAATTGAAATAAAAAATAAAAAACCTCTATATTTTTATAATCATGATACCATTCACAAAGTATTGCTATAATCCCAATAAAAGATGTTAATAGTATCATTAATAATGAAAGCTTATCTAATCCTAAATGAAAAAATATTCCAAAATTTGGTACCCAAGGTACAGAAAATTCAGATATCCAATGATTTGCTATAATATTATTATATTTACATCCGAAAAAACTATAAAAAAATAAATAGACTGAAATAAAAAAACAAAAAAATATAGAAAACATAGCTATAATACGAGGTAATGCTAAACATAATCGTATCGATAAAAAAGATAAGAAAGATCCCAAAAAAGGAATAAGAATTAAAATGAGAAGTAACATTTACAATAAAACCCTTACATTAAATGAAAAAATATAAAAATAATAAAAAAATTTAAAGAGATCTTAAAGAACATCAAAAAATAATATTTTTTTATAAAAAAAGAAGAAATTACATAAAAATAAAAATCATCTTTAAATTAATAAAAATAAAAATAAAATAATAGACCAACTTAAAATAAATGATTTAATATGCCATAATATATTTTTATATTCTAATGTTAATTTATAATTCATAAAATAAAAAAATATATCTGATAAAAGATTCATAATATAACTAAATGGATCATCAGATAAAATAAAAACAATTTTTAAAAAAAGCTCAATAAAAACAAATTCATAAAATTTATCTAAACTAAAATTTTTCTGAAATAATAATATTTTTTTTAAAAAATCATAAGTTCTTATTTTTTTAGAAACAATAAAAAAAGAAAAAAGAAATCCTAAAAAAGACAAAAATAAAATAAAAAATTCAAGAAAAAAATGACTCAATAATGCTATTTTTTTATAGGTATAAATGAAAAAACAATAATACGTGATGAAATACCATGCAAATGGTGTACAAAAAAAACATAATAAAATTAAAGGAAGGCTATGAAAAATATTATAATGTATATCCGATAAAAAAACTGAATTATTATTATGAAATATTAATAAAAACATTCGAAATGTATATATTGAGGTTAAAAAAACACCGATTAATCCAACTAGTAAAAATTCTATACGTTTACTATAATACAAATGCCATAAAATATTACCTTTACTATAAAATGCTGAAGTTAAAAAAGGAAAAGATAAGAGGGACGCGCAACCAATTAAAAAAGCACAATATACCAACGGAATTTTTTTATATAAATTACCTCCCATATTTAAAATATTTTTCTCAGCTTTCATATATTTAATAATAGATCCAGCCGCTAAAAAGAGTAAAGATTTAAAAAATGCATGATGAATTAAATGTATAATAGCACCAAACGAATTATATGTACCTAATGCTAGAAATATATAACCAATTTGACTCATCGTAGAATATGCTAAAATATACTTTATATCGTTTTCAAAAATTGCATTCCAACTCGATATTAAAAGCGTAATAGACCCTATAATCGAAAGAAAATACATTGCATAAAAATTATAAAGAAAAAGTGGGTATATTCGTAATATAAGATATATACCAGAAATTACGATTGTTGTAGAGTGTAATAATGCTGATGTAGGGGTAGGTCCGACCATAGCATCTCTTAACCATGTATTTAATGGTATTTGTGCAGATTTTCCGATAATTCCTAATACCAAAAAAAAAGCAATAAAAAACAAAAAATAATCATTTTGATAAAAAATTTTTTGATTATGAATCATATTATTTAACGTATGAAAATTTATAGTATGAAATTTAAAAAATATTAAAAAAATAGACAATAATAAAAAAATGTCACCGCAACGAGTCATTAAAAATGATTTAGTTGCTGAAATACTATTTTTAATATCATGTCGATAAAAACCTATCAATAAATACGAACAAATTCCTATCGCTTCCCAAGAAAAAAAGAAAAGAATTAAATTATCCGATAATAATAGTACTAACATAAAAAAAACAAAAATATTCATATATAAAAAATATCGAATCAATTGATTATTATGATTCATATACCAAAAAGAAAAAAAATATACTAAAAAACTAACCAGTGTTATCATACATAACATAGATAATGATAAACTATCTATGATAAAACCAAACTGAATGATATAATTATTAATTGTTATCCAATTCCATAAAGGTACACAAAGAAAATCAGAGGAACCAAAAAAAGAACGAAAAAAATAGCCGATATACAAAGAAAGAAGAAATGTTAAAAAAATAAAAACAATACCAATTAATCCCATATTTTTTTTTGCAAAAAAAATATTTAAAAACAATAAGAAAAAACAATTTAAAAAAGGAAGAAAAGCAACCAAATAAATTAAATTCATTGACTGATCTCGCTTAATATACATATGTTTAAAGTATTATAACATTGATAAAATTTTGTTAACAATATTAATGCAATTCCAACTTCTGCCGCAGCCACAGTAATAATAAAAATATACATAATTTGTCCATCTATTTGATTCCAATAATGACTTATTGTTATCATTGATAAAAGTATCGAGTTAATCATAACCTCTAAACCAATAAAAATGAAAATTAAATTCTCTTTTATTAATAAAATAAAAATACCTAAAAAAAATAAAATAAAAGATAAGATTAAACATTTATTTATTGTTAACAACATTTATTTTAAACCTTTATTTATAATAGTATGAATATATCTATTATTTTTAATAAAGAAACAAACAAGAATTACAGATGATAATAAAAGTAATGACGCTAATTCTATGAGAAAACAATATTTTCTAAAAAAACAAAAACCAATATCTTTTATCGATATAATACGAAAAAATATGTTTTGTTTAGATATTATATTATATTGAAAATATAAAAATGAAATTACCGGAATAAAAAAACAAAACAAAAAAATATTATTTAAAGAAAAAAATTTCCTAAAAGGGTAAATAGAAAGATTTTTATTAAAATCTATTAACATAATAATAAATAAAAATAAAACAACAATTGATCCTGCATAGATAATAATTTCTAACGCACCTAAAAAATATGATCCTAATGTAAAAAATATCCCAGAAAGTGAAAATATAAATAAAACAAAATACAATAAAACATAAATTAAATTATTATTAATTAAAATTAAAAAAATCCATAAAACCGAAAAGAAACTAAAAAAATAAAATAAAATAGACATTATAATTAATACCTCTTAAGGCAAAAGAGAAGTAGTATCAACTGTATTCAAAATCTTTTTCGAACGAGTATTTTTTAAATTATTTTTAACATTGATACCGGATACCGAATAGAAATCATAATCGCTATATTTTCCGGGTCCCGATATTAGTAAATCTTTTTTTTCATATAGCAAATATTCACTAGAAAAATCACTGAGTTCTATGTCTGGAGTTAATTGAATAGCAGAAGTAGGACATGCTTCCTCACATAAACCACAAAAAATACAACGCGCAAAATTTATTTTAAAGGATTTAGCATACCAACGGCCATTTTTTTTTTCCGATTTTTTGACTTCAATACAACCTGTAGGACAAACTACTGAACAAAGATTACATGCAACACAACGTTCATTTCCCCCAGGATCTCGTGTTAATATAATACGACCACGATATCGTAAAGACAAATTTAATGCAGCTTCAGGGTAAAGTTTCGTTTCTCTTTTAGAGAAAATATTTAAAAAAATTAATATAATACTACGTAATTGACTATACAATCCAAAAAATATATTTTTTAGCTTCATAAATACCTTTTTTATATAATTTTTAATAAAATCATAATACTGGTAAATAATAAATTTAATAAAGCAACTGGTAAACAAAAAGTCCAGCTAAATAGCATAACATGATCATATCTAGGTCTTGGTAAAGAAGCTCTTAATAAAATAATGATAAAAAGAAAGCTTGCGGTCTTAATTAAAAACCAAAAAAAAGGGGGTAAAAAAGGACCAAACCAACCACCAAAAAATAAACACGTCATTAATGACGATACAGTAATCATAGAAATATATTCTCCAATAAAAAACATTCCGAATTTCATTCCAGAATATTCAATATGATATCCATCTGCTAACTCTTGTTCAGATTCAGGTTGATCAAAAGGATGTCTATGACATAGCGCAATACAAGAAATAAAAAATACCATAAATCCAAAAAACTGAGGTATAATATTCCACATTTTTGTTTGAGAATTAATAATATCTAATATATTAAAAGATTTGGCTTGCATAACTACACCCATCATTGACAGACCTAAAAAAACTTCATAACTTAACATTTGTGCTGTTGATCGTATAGCTCCTAATAAAGAATATTTGTTATGACTAGACCAACCTGCTAATAAAACACCATAAATAGATAAAGATCCCATAATTAAAAAAAATAAAACCCCAATATTTAAATTAATTATTAATATATGATTCGTGACAGGAATTGCAGCAAAAACCAAAAACAAAGAAAGAAAAGAAATTACAGGAGCTAGAATAAATAAAAATTTTTCACTAAAAGGTGGAATCCAATCTTCTTTAAAAACTAATTTAATTCCATCAGCTAAAATTTGTAAACAACCATTCCAGCCTACTCTATTAGGACCGTAACGATTTTGTAATAATCCTAATAATTTTCTTTCTATCACCGTTAAAAAAGACGCGCTGATAATTATTAAAAATAGAATTATACCAGTTATAACAGTTTTGTTATAAATAAAAAAAAAATAATTATCTAAAAAATGATTCATTAAGTAACCTTTTTTCGAATATCGGTAATTATCCTTCCAACTATACTAGTCGGGATGTTCATACCACCTAATGGTAATCCTAACAAATGACTCTCTAGTATTTTTGAAATATATACCGGCAAATTAAATACATTCATTTCAAATTGGAATTCAATGATATCACCATCATGTAAATTAAATAAACACGCATCATGATCATTCATTATAGCGTAATAATAATTATTATTACTCAATCTTTTAAAATATTGCTGACTTAATTCTTCGCTATATAACAAATAATAATATGGAACTACAGTAAATTCTGATAATTTTTTTTTACGTTTTATATTTTTATTTTCTAACGTATAATACAATATGTTTTTATTTATTGCCTTAGGGTATAATATATCTTCAGTAAAAAAAGAAAAATTTTTATGCTGTAATGATTTCTCTAATTTATAATAAGATTGTCCGGAATTCCATCCAGGAGACCAAGAAAAAGGAAGATAAGTAAAATTTTCTTTAATACTTTGAACGCTTCCTCCTTCCATAGAAAAAGTAAACATTGTATCTTGATCAAGCGGAACAGAAGATTTATTTATTTTCTGATCTTGATGTGATGCATTTCGTCCGCTACAACGCTGTGAAGATCTTGCGATTTTTTGCCCGGCAATACGAAAAAAAGAATCCGGAGAAACTTTTTTTATTGTTTTAAACATCGGAAATAAAAAAAGACATAAATCAATCATATTATCTAAAGTAAATTTTTCAATTATAGCGCTAGATATAACGACTTCTTTTACACCATATAACCAGCGCCAACTATCTAAAATAAATATATCAGAATTATAAAAATTTGGTATAAAAGCTCTAAAAAAACGTTGAGCTCGGCTTTCATAATTGATCACGGTCCCTGAACTTTCAAAAAAATTAGTACAAGGTAAAAAAATATTTGCATGATTTACCGTTTGATTAAAATAATGATCTAGCACAATTATGTTAGTAACTTGATCTAATATTTTTTTAATCTTAAAATAAGACATTGATCGATATAAATCATTTTCTAAAATAATTAAAGTTTTTATCTGGTCATTTTTTATTTTTTCTAAAGCAGCATTTAAAGACATTCCAGAAATTAATATAGTACCTATGCTATTTACAGAAGGTGGAAACAATGCTAATCCTACTAAAAAATTTTTTTCTTTTAATCTTGTAGTAACATTGATAACACTTTTAAGAATTTGATCATTCAAATAAGATGCGCCTGAAATAATAAGAGGTTTTTTTGCTTGAATTAGACTCTTAGCTATTAAAACTATTTTTTTAAATAAAAATTTTTCATATTTGTTATTAATATTAACAAAATTATTATAAATACATTCTGCAATACCATTTACTAATTTTATTTGATTTTTTATTGAACCATAATAATTCCAAGTACTAATATCATCTAATTTAGTTTTATCTATGGAAGTTATAAATAACAAATTTTTTTTATTTTTACTAATATTTTGCATGGCATATGAATGCCAAGACGGAATATCATTTTGCGTCTTATGAATGGTATTTTTTTTTACATTTTTAATAGCTTGACGTACAGCTAACGCTGCTCGAGGAGCAGTTTGAGTTATATCTTCTCCAACAATTAATATTACATCATAATTTTCCATTTCTGAAATAGTAGGTATATAAAATCCACCATTTTGAATAGCCTCTAAAATTAATTTCGCACACTGACTTGATTCATGCAACATTCCATTGGAAAAATTATTTTTCCCAACTAAATTATATAAAGCCACATTACTTTCAAGACTAGCTCTAACTGAACCAATCCCTAATATCGAAGAACAGGAGTTTTTTAAAATATCAGCAATCTTGGTAATAGCATTAGAATAATTAATTCGTTGAATTGTAGTATTTATACGTTGAAATGGATTTTTTAATCTATTATTTAAATTAGAGAATCCATAACTAAATTTGCCTAAATCACATAAAAAATGTTTATTAATATTTTTATTATATCTATTATCTATACGACATAATGTACCTAATTTTTCTCCAATACTAATATTGCAGCCGATACTGCAATGATGACAAACACTGGGGGTATACTGTAAATCCCATTTTCGATAAAAATTTTTTTTATTAGTTTTATCTGTAAAAACACCTGTAGGACAAACATCAATTAAATTTCCAGAAAACTCACTTTCTAAACTTCCTTCTTCTACTCTTCCAAAATAAATTTTATTCCCAGAACCATAAACCCCAAAATCTTTTCCTCCAGCATAATCATTATAATATCGTACACAACGATAACATGTAATACAACGATTCATAGTATGCGATATCAAAGGGCCTAAAAATTGATTTTTAAAAACTCTTTTTTCAAATCTATAACGACGAATATAATGCTGGTTTAAAACCGTCATATCCTGAAGATGACAACTTCCACCTTCAGCGCAAATTGGACAGTCATGTGGATGATTTAACATCATCAATTCCAATATCCCTTTACGAAATTTTTTTGTTTCAGAATCTACAATTGATATCCTCATTTCATTTTGAACTAAAGTCATACAAGACATTACAATCGTACCGTGTATATCAGAACTATTTTTATAAATTTTAACCGCACATTGCCTACAAGCGCCAATACTTCCTAATTCAGGATGCCAACAAAAATATGGTATCTCTAGACCAAGAGATAAACAAATTTGCAAAAGATTATTTAACGAATCCTTTATAAAAAATTTTTTTTTGTCAATATAAATTTTTATCATGAGAATACCGTGCTAACTATCATATACATTATAAAATGCATATGCGATCAATTAATGAAAATTTTAAATATGATTTATTATTCAATATTAAAAAAAATTTTTTCTCTCTTATAAACGAACAATAAAATCATTATTTTTTAAAGAATTTATATTATTTTGAATACATTTTTGAAATTCTTCACGAAACAATCGAAGAGCACTATATAATGGTGATATTGCTCCAGGTGCATGAGCACAAAATGTTTTACCGGGCCCTAGTGTATGACATAGTTCTTCTAAAATCTCAATATCTCCTGGTTGACCATTTAAATCTTTTAAATCTTGTAATATTTTTACTGCCCAAGGAAGACCTTCGCGACACGGAGTACATAAACCACAGGATTCACGTGAAAAAAATATTTCAATATTTAATAATAAGGAAACAATTGGAATTTTATGTCCTACGGCTATCGCAAGTCCAGTACCTAATCTGCTACCTATTCTTTGTAAATTAACAAAATCCATTGGAATATCTAAATCATTCGAAGATAAAAAAGATGTTCCTGCTCCGCCTGGTTGCCAAGCTTTTAGCGTGTTTCCAAATTTCATACCATGAGCATAATCTTCTAAAATTTCCCTAGCAGTAATTCCTAAAGGTAATTCCCATACTCCAGCTCTTTTTACGCTGCCAGAAAAACCCATTAATTTAGTACCTGTATCAGTACTTTTAGAAAGGCTTCGATACCATTTTACTCCATTTAAAACAATTGAAGGAATATTTGATAAAGTTTCAACGTTATTTATACACGTAGGGAAACCCCATAAACCAACATTCGCCGGGAAGGGAGGTTTATATCGTGGATTAGCTCGTTTACCTTCTAAAGAATTAATTAATGCTGTTTCTTCTCCGCAAATATACCTGCCTGCTCCAGTATGCAAAAATAAATAAAAACTAAAACCACTATTTAAAATATTTTTTCCTAAAAAACCTTGAGATTGCGCTTCCTGTAATGCTTGAGTTAAATTTCTTTCTGCAATATAGTAATCTCCTCGTAAAAAAATATAACCATATTTTGCTTGTAAAGCAAAACCACTTAATATTATACCTTCAATAAGTTGGTGTGGTAAATATTCCATTAATAATTTATCTTTATATGTTCCTGGTTCCATTTCATCTGCATTACATATTACATAACGTCGTTTTAACAAAGAAGAATTCTGTATCATTAAATTCCATTTTAAACCGGTTGGAAAACCAGCGCCTCCTCTACCTTTTAAACCAGATTCAGTCACTAATGAAATAACATCATTTGGCGTTTTTGTTTTTAATGTTTTACGTAATCCATTATAACCATTTTTCTTACAATATTCATCCATCCAAATAGGACTATATAATTCATCTAATCTCCAAGTTAAAGGATGTGTTTCTGATTTTTTTTTTATCATATTTATTTATATTTTTCCAATAAACAAGAAATACCATCTTGTGTAATATTATGATGTATATCTTCATTAATTAGTAATACCGGACCTTTATCACACGCTCCTAAACAACAAGTAGGTAATAATGTAAATCTCTTATCCTCTGTTGTTTCTCCGATATTAATATTTAATAAACTAATTAATTTTTCTTCAATTTCTACATAACCATTGATAAAACAAACAACGCTATCGCAATACTTAATAATATTACGCCCTACGGGTTTACGAAAAATATGACTATAAAATGTTGCAACACCTTCAACTTCTTCTTTTGAAATACCTAATAAATTAGCTATCGCAACAATTGCCTCTATACAAATCCATTTTCTATTTTTTTGAACAATCTTTAAAGCTTCTATAGAGACTGCTCGATTATCTAAATAACATTTTTTTTTTAAATTAATTTCTATAATTTCTTTTTTACTTAATTGAAAACTCATTATATTTCCTATAATTAATCATATATTAAAAAATTTTTTTTAACGATCAACATCGGACATAACAAAATCAATACTTCCTAAATAAACAATTAAATCTGAGATTAAAGAACCACAAATTACTGATGGTATTTGTTGTAAATGTGCAAAGCTTGGCGTTCGAATTCTAGTTCTATAACTCATAGTTCCGCCATCACTAATTAAATAATAACTATTAACACCCTTAGACGCCTCAACCATCTGTAAACTTTCATTTGCTGGGATAATTAAACCCCAAGAAACTTGTAAAAAATGCGTGATCATTGTTTCAATATGCTGCATTACATTAGACTTATCAGGTGGAGTCGCTAATGGATGATCTGATTTAAATGGTCCTGACGGCATATTCTTTAAACACTGTTGTAATATTTTTAAACTTTGTCTAATTTCTTCTACTTTTAATAAAACGCGAGTATAAGCATCGCTTTTATATTCACCAACTGGTATTTCAAAATCAAAATTTTGATAACCAGAATAAGGTTTCCATTTCCGTACATCAAAATTAATTCCTGTTGCTCGTAATCCTGCTCCAGTTATCCCCCATGACAAAGCATTTTTACGATTATATACAGCTACACCTTTGGATCGAGCAATTAAAATGCTATTTTTTAAAGCAATATTCATATAAAAATCTAATCTTTTCGGAAGCCAAGATAAAAATTTTTCCAATAAAATATACCAATTTTTTGGTAAATCTTTAGCTACTCCTCCTATACGAAACCAAGCAGGATGCATACGAGCCCCTGTAATCTCTTCAATTAAATCATAAATAATCTGTCGATCTGTAAAAGCTAAAAAAACAGTACTCATACTACCGGTATCTTGAATAAATGTTGAAATAAATACTAAATGACTATTAATGCGAAATAATTCAGAAAGAAGAACACGAATAACTTCAACTTTACTCGGTACCACAATACCAGCTAATTTTTCTACTGCTAATATATAAGGCATTTCATTAATACACCCGCCTAAATACTCAACACGATTAGTATATGGAATATAACTATGCCAAGACTGTCTTTCTGCAATTTTTTCGGCGCCTCGATGATGATACCCGATATCTGGAACACAATTAATAATTTTCTCGCCATATAACTGTAAAATGATACGAAAAGCACCATGAGAAGAAGGATGATTCGGACCTAAATTTAAAAACATATACTCTAATCCATCTTGATTTTCTTTTAAACCCCAAGATTCAGGTTTAAAATTAAGATTTTCCATCGCTAAATTTTCTTTTTGTTTATTAAAAAAAAAGGGATCAAATTCTGTAGCTCGTGACGGATAATCTTTTCTTAACGGATGACCTTCCCAATTATGAGGCATTAAAATACGTGTTAAATGAGGATGATTAGTAAAAACTATACCAAACATTTCCCATGTTTCACGTTCATACCAATTAGCATTCATAAAAATAGAGGTAATTGTAGGTAATTTTAAGTCATCTATTGATACAGCAACTTTAACCATTAACTCACTACAGTTATTAATTGAAATAAAATGATAAAATACAGAAAAATCAACAATGACATCAGGAAAAATACAGTTTTTTCGAAATCTTTCATCTACACCATGTAGATCTAATAATATTGAATATGTATTTTCTTGAAAAGAATATATAAATTGAATTACTTGAAATAATAATGAACGAGAAACCCATAAAACAGGAAAATCTAAAAGAGTTTTTTGAACAAAAAAATTTTCTTTTCCAAAAAACTGAAATAAAGCAGAAACGATAGAGCTTTTTAAAATATTTTTCATAGATATATTATATAAATTTTTTTAAAAGTATATTAAAAAATAAAACCTGAATTTAAATTTAATAATATACAATAAGAGAAAGATAAAATATGCTTATAAAAACAATTAGAAAATTTCTAAAGTACATCATCACTCGAAATATCTGTAATAGAAATTCTATTAATGCGTTTTTTTTTCTTTTCCGAAGAAAAATTAGCTTTATAGACACCTTGTTCTCCTATAACCCATGATAAAGGTCTATGTTCTTTCGAAATAGATTCTTGTAACAATTGTAAACCATGTATATAGGCTTCAGGTCTTGGAGGACAGCCTGGAATGTAAATATCTACTGGAATAAATTTATCAACACCTTGGACTACTGAATAAACATCATACATACCACCAGAATTAGCACAAGAGCCCATAGAAATAACCCATTTAGGTTCTAACATTTGATCATACAATCTTTGTATTACCGGAGCCATTTTTATAAAAGGCGTTCCGGCAATAACCATAAAATCTGCTTGCCTAGGAGATGCACGTAAAACTTCTGAACCAAAACGAGATATATCATGTATAGATGTAAAAGCAGTAACCATTTCTACGTAACAACATGATAAACCAAAATTATAAGGCCATAAAGAATTTTTACGTCCCCAATTAACACATTTATGAAAAAATTTTGCAATACTGCCAAAGAAAACATTTTTTTTTATAAAATCTTCAAATGGATCAGTAGATACTTTTTTCTTACGTAATGGATATAATTGTAATTCATCATTTTTTTTTTGAACACGTGTTAATGTATATTTCATAAATTAATACTTCCTGTTCTATAATGCATTGATATATTGCTTTTGTATTATTTTCATGAAAAAAAATATATTTAATAAATAAATAAAATAGTTAAAAAAAATAAATTTTAAGATAAAATCCATTTTAACATATTTGTTTTAATTAAATAAATAATTGTAATCAAAAAGATCATAATAAAGAAAGACATTTCTAAAAAACCTACCCAACCTACCTCTATAACATTAACTGACCATAAATATAAATAACAAGATTCCACATCAAAAATAACAAAAAAAATAGCAAATAAAGAAAAATGAATTGGAATTTGTAAATTTACTCGCCCAAAAGAATTAACCCCAGACTCAAAAGGTATATTCCTACTATTTTCAGAATTTGATTTTGCGCCTAAAAAAAAACCGAATAACAACATAATCATACTAATTAGAAAACCACCTAAAGAAAAAAATAAAAAATTGTAAATCTGTCTTTTATCATGTAATGTCATAATTAAAATCTTATTAATGGTATATCAATATCTATGCACAATATATTTTTTTATTTAAAATATAAAAAGTGAATATATAGATATTTTGATTATTAAAAAATAAAATACTCAATGAGAGTCAAGAAAATTAATTATATCATTTAATAGAAAATAAATAATTATTTTTTATAAAAATATATCAAACTAAATTAAAAAAAAATTTTAAAAAAAAAGAAATAAATCAAAATATCTTTTATAAATTAATTTTTCTATTAACCCTTGACGCCAGATAAACTGACCCCATTTACTTAATATTATCTTGTTACAAAATTCTATATTAGATATAATGTATAGTGTATTAAAAAATATAGTTAATAAGGAGAATAAAACAAAATGAGTAAAATTATTGGAATTGATTTAGGAACCACCAATTCATGTATAGCAATTATGGACGGAAATAAAGCTCGAGTATTAGAAAATGCAGAAGGAGAACGTACTACTCCTTCTGTTATTGCTTATACATTAAATAATGAAATTTTAGTTGGCCAACCAGCAAAAAGACAAGCAATAACTAACCCAAAAAATACATTATTTGCCATCAAAAGATTAATTGGAAGAAAATTTAAAGAAAATGATATTCAACGTGATCTCAAAATTATGCCGTACGAAATTGTTGAATCAAAAAATGGAGACGCATGGTTAAAAGTAAAAAACGAAAAAATTGCTCCACCTCAGATTTCCGCTGAAATTTTAAAAAAAATGAAAAAAACCGCTGAAGATTATTTAGGTCAAAAAGTTAAAGAAGCTGTGATTACAGTTCCGGCTTACTTTAATGACGCACAAAGACAAGCTACCAAAGATGCTGGTAGAATTGCGGGACTAAAAGTCAGAAGAATAATAAATGAACCCACAGCTGCTGCATTAGCATATGGCTTAGATAAAGGAAAAGGAAATCGTACAATTGCAGTATATGATTTAGGCGGAGGAACATTCGATATTTCAATTATCGAAATTGATGACGTTGATAAAGAAAAAACCTTTGAAGTACTAGCAACCAATGGAGATACTCACTTAGGTGGTGAAGATTTTGATAACCGATTAATTAATTTTTTAGTGCAAGAATTCAAAAAAGAACAGGGGATAGATTTACGTAATGATCCTTTAGCAATGCAAAGATTAAAAGAAGCTGCAGAAAAATCAAAAATAGAACTTTCTTCTGCTCAACAAACTGATGTAAATTTACCTTATATTAGTGCAAACGATACTGGCCCAAAACATTTAAATATAAAAGTAACTAGATCAAAATTAGAATCATTAGTAGAAGATTTAATTATTAAATCTATTCAACCAGTACAAGTTGCATTAAAAGATGCTGGATTAGATATATCTAAGATTCACGACGTAATTTTAGTAGGCGGACAAACTAGAATGCCTTTAGTACAAAAAAAAGTTGCAGATTTTTTTAAAAAAGAACCAAGAAAAGATGTTAATCCAGATGAAGCTGTTGCAGTAGGAGCTGCAGTACAAGGTGGTGTATTATCTGGGGATGTAAAAGATGTGCTATTATTAGATGTCACTCCCTTATCTTTAGGTATAGAAACTATGGGTGGAATTATGACACCTTTAATAGAAAAAAATACTACCATTCCTACAAAACATAGCCAAGTTTTTTCTACAGCAGAAGACAATCAATCCGCTGTTACAATTCATGTACTTCAAGGAGAGAGAAAAAGATCAGTAGATAATAAATCTTTAGGACAGTTTAATTTAGATGGCATTCAAGGAGCTCCCCGAGGAATACCACAAATTGAAGTCACTTTTGATATTGATGCTGATGGAATTTTGCATGTATCTGCAAAAGATAAAACCACCGGAAAAGAACAAAAAATTACAATACAAGCATCATCTGGATTAAATGAATCTGAAATAAAAAAAATGATTTCTGAAGCCGAAGAAAACGCTGAAAAAGATTTGAAATTTGAAGAATTAGCAAAACTTCGCAATCAAGGAGATCAAGTAATACATACAATTAAAAAACAACTAGAAACTTATAAAAACAAAATTTCAGAAAATCAACAAAAAGAAATTAAAATATCAATACAAGAATTAGAGCATTCTTTAAAAGAAGAAAATCAAGAAATTATTAAAGAAAAAATCGAAAACATTATTAAGTTAAATGAAAGTATCACCAAAATACAACAAAATGAAGAAAACAAAAAAAACCAAAAAAATGATCCACATGATAAAAATTCTGAAAATATTGTAGACGCAGAATTTGAAGAAGTTAAAGAAAAAACAAAAAAATAATTTTATTTATAAAAAAAATTCTATTGATTAATATGCAATTATAATATCTATTATTATATAACGGATGTGAAGATATTTTCATCCGTTTATACACTTTTTAATACTAAGAATAATAAAAAAAATCATGGCACAAAAAGATTATTACCAAACATTAGGTTTAAATAATACCGCGACAGCATATGAAATAAAACGAGCATATAAAAAATTAGCAATGAAATATCATCCAGATCGTAATCAAGGAAAAAAAGATACAGAAAAAAAATTTAAAGAAGTTAAAGAAGCATATGAAATACTGAGTAATACTAAAAAAAGATCAGCTTATGATCAATATGGACACGCCGCTTTTGAACAAAATAATACAAATAATGGGTTTAATGGAACTTTTACATCTTCAACATCTGATTTTAATGATATTTTTGGCGATGTTTTTGGAGATATATTTGGTGGTCATAACCAAAGAAAAAATCAAGAAAAAGGTTCTGATTTACAATATAATCTTACATTAACTTTAGAAGAAGCGGTACATGGCATTACAAAAGATATACTAATACCTAGATTAGAAAAATGTAGTTCTTGTTATGGAACCGGATCTCATAATAAAAATACGAAAAACTCTTGTCATAGTTGTAATGGACAAGGTCAAATTCAAATGCAAAAAGGATTTTTTAGTGTCCAACAAACATGTCCTACTTGTCATGGAACAGGAACAATAATTCAAAATCCATGTAAAATTTGTCGTGGTCAAGGAAGAATAAAGAAATCAAAAACATTATCTATAAAAATTCCAGCAGGTATTGATAATAATGATCGTATTCGATTAAATAAAGAAGGCGAAGCCGGACAATACGGTGCAAATTCTGGAGATTTATATATACAAATTACTGTCAAAAAACATCCTATCTTTGATCGCAAAGAAAATAATTTATCTTGCGAAGTTCCAATAAATTTTGTTATAGCTGCTTTAGGCGGAGAAATTGAAATTCCAACTCTTACCGGAAGGATTAATTTTAAGATACCTCCTGAAACACAATCTGGAAAATTATTTAGAATTCGAGGAAAAGGTGTCACATCAGTCCGAAAAGCCTATCCAGGTGATCTATTTTGTAAAATTATAGTAGAAACGCCTGTGAATTTAAATGATTCTCAAAAAAATCTTTTAAAAAAACTAGGAAAAAGTTTAAAAACAGATCATCAAGGCAAGAACAATAGTCCTCGTTCAAAACATTTTTTTGATAGTGTCAAAAGATTTTTTGATAATTTAACTGCATAAAAATCATAGAGAGAAAAGGGTATTGCTTTCTACCATTATGCCATAGAAGCAATACTTATTTCTCCCGAACTTTATTGATTTTTTTAAAAAAAAATGATATTTTATGAAAGTTTTTTAATACAACGCATTAATTTTGATTTATATCTAGACGCTTTATTAATATGTATAATTCCTTTTGAAACATTTCTATCTAATACAGGTTGCATTAAAGAAAAAGCTTTTAACGCTTTTTTTTTATTCCCTTCCTTAATAAAAAAATAAACTTTTTTTATGAATGTTTTCGTCATAGAACGATAACTAACATTATACTTTCTTCGTCTTTCAGAAGAAATAGCATCTTTTTTAGACGCTTTTAAATTAGCCAAATTATTAATACTCCCTTAAAAAAAATATTGAATATCCAGTATTAAAATTTAATATCAACTATAAATTATTTAAATATACATTGGTAAATAAAAGTCATATTTTTTTAAAAAAAAACACTAATTAAAACTAATATATAATATTAACATGTACAAAATTTGTGTACAATATATATTACTGAGATTCTTTTTGAAAAAAAAATAAACTATTTAAATAAAAAATATATAATTTATTATTCTTATGTATTTAAAATATATATATTACATTTAAAAAATAGATTATTTTAATAAATAAAATACAAGAAAAAATTTTGTATAATTTTTAATTCTATTAAGTGATTAATTTCAGTTATCTATGGAAACCTAAAAAGATAATGAAATATGACTTAAATATTTAAAGAAATAATAAAAAATGGATTTATCAATTAAATCTTTTTTATTTAACATCATTAATAAAAATAATTTAAAATGGATATATTATGAATAAAAAAAAAATGTTTTTAAATTTACCTACAACAACTTTTTCTATGAAAGCAAATCTGATAAAAAAAGAACCGGAAACTCTAAAATATTGGAAAAAAACAAATTTATATAAAGAAATCAATACCCCCTCTAAAAAAATAAAAAAATATTTTTTTTTACATGACGGACCACCTTATGCAAACGGAAAAATACATATTGGACACGCTGTTAATAAAATTTTAAAAGATATTATACTAAAATCAAAGCGCATGTCAGGGTTTTATGCTCCATTTATACCATGTTGGGACTGTCACGGCTTACCTATAGAACAAAAAATAGAAAAAAAAATAGTACACTCAAAAAAAACAAATAAAGAGTATTTTTATAAAATATGCTTTAATTATACAAAAAAACAAATAAAACAACAAAAAAAAGATTTTATAAGATTAGGAATATTAGCTGATTGGAATAACTCTTCCTGTACTATGGATTATATTAACGAAGCAAATACTCTCAAAACTTTAGCAAATATTTTTCAAAAAGGATATATATTTAAAGACGATAAACCAATCTACTGGTGTTTAGAATGTCGCTCTGCCTTAGCAGAAGCAGAAATAGATTATAATTTCAAAAAAACTCCCGCTATATACGTAACGTACACAATGCTTAATCCGAAAAAATTTTTACAAAAAATTAATATTCTTCCAAATAAATTGATTTTTAAGAACAATAATAAAATTTCAATAATAATTTTCACTACTACTCCATGGACATTACCTTCTTCTCAAGCTATCGCTATAAATATTAATTTTAATTATCAATTAATTCAAACTAAAAAAAAATATTATATTTGTAACGTTAAATTAACAAAAGCTGTAATGAAAAAAAATAAAATAGAAAAATGGACAATCATCTCTATTTTTTCTGGAAAAAAATTAAAAAATTTAATCACATTACATCCTTTTTTTAATATTGAAATACCTATTATTACATCTGATAATATTACAGAAACTCTAGGTACTGGTATTGTACATATGTCTCCAGACCATGGATTAGAAGATTTTATTGATTGTAAAAAACATAATATTCATCCCATCAATATTGTAGATTCAAAAGGATATTATAAATTAATTAACTATCCTGCTTTACACAAAAAACATATCTTTAATAAAGAGAATATTGTAATACATTTATTGAAAAAAAATAATAACTTATTATACAAAGAAAATATTAAACATTCATATCCTTATTGTTGGCGTCACAAAAAACCAATAATCTTTAGAGCTGCACCTCAATGGTTTATAAAAACATCCGAAAAAAACTGGTTAAAAAAATTATCAAAAAAAATTGAAAATACATCATGGCTCCCAATATGGGGCAAAGAAAAAATGAAAACTATGTTAAAAAATAGACCAGACTGGTGTATTTCAAGACAGCGAACCTGGGGAGTTCCCATCCCTTTTTTTATTCATAAAAAAACAGGAAATCTACATCCTAATACATATTTAATACTTCAAAAAATTATTAAAAAAGTAAAAAAATTTGGTAGTTCTATATGGTGGAAGCTAAATAAAAAAGATATTTTAAAAAAAGAAGATGTGCATCTATATAAAAAAGTTACAGATACTCTGGATGTATGGTTTGAATCAGGATCTAATCATCAGTTAAATATATATAAATATAACGTACCAAATAAAAAAAATAATGTAGCAGATTTATATTTAGAAGGATCGGATCAACACCGCGGCTGGTTTATGTCTTCTTTAATTATTTCAATGATTACAAAAAAACAAGTGCCGTATCACACTGTGATCACACATGGTTTTGTAGTAGATAAAGAAGGAAAAAAAATGTCGAAATCATTAAATAATAATATTACACCTCAAGATATTATCAAAATATGGGGAGCAGATATTTTACGTTTATGGGTAGCTTATACAAATTATGCTACTGAAATTTCTATTTCTAATACAGTGTTCAAACAAATTTCCGATCATTATCGTAGAATAAGAAATACCATCAGATTTTTATTTTCTAATATTTTTGATTTTCATTTATCTAAAAATCAAGTTCATTATAAAAAAATGTTGTTTATCGATCAATGGATATTAAAAAAAACATACCAAACACAAAAATTAATTATTCAAGATTATGATGCATATAATTTTCATGACGCTGTTCAAAAAATTATTTATTTTTGTTCCATAGAATTAGGATCACGATATTTAGATATTATTAAAGATCGTCAATATACCATGAATAAAAATAGTATTGCACGAAGAAGCAGTCAAACCACAATATATTATATATTACAATCACTAGTTCGTTGGATCGCTCCGATATTATCTTTTACTGCAGAAGAAATTTGGAAACAATTAACAAATAATTCAGAAAAATTTATTTTTTTTTCAAAATGGTTTAAAAAAATTAAATACATCTCTTCAGATAAAAAATTTACAAATTTTTTTTGGAAGAAAATATTTTTAATACGCTATGAAGTAAATAAAATAATTGAAAAAGAAAAAAAAAGAAAAAAAATAAAAAATTCATTAGAAATAGCAATAACTTTATATGTAAAAAATCAATTATTAAAGATATTATCACCTATTTGTTTAGAATTAAAATTCATATTTGCAGTATCACAAGTAAAACTAAGTAATTACAGGTTAGCGCCTCAATTAGCAAAAAAAAGTGAATGTCCAATTCCAATTAAGGTGTTAATTAATAAAATTCAAGGTATAAAATGTCAAAGGTGTTGGCATTATATAGAAAATCATTGGAGCTCTAATGATCTTGAATATATATGCAAAAGATGCTTGAATAATATTGACGGAAAAGAAGAAAATCGTTTGTTTGTATAAAAAATTTTTTATAAAATATATACTAATGAATAATTATCTATATATAGATAACGAGATCTTATTTTTATATATCACATACATTCTTTTTTATATCACATTAATATATTTTTGATATTGAATATTAAACTTATTAATACGATCAAAAATGTATAATTCATAATCCAAATATTTTTTTCTAAAAAAAATAACATTACTAAATTATATCTTTTTTCTAAAAAAGTCTATATTGATATAATAAATTAACAAACTTAAAAATACGTGAATCTAAAAATGAAAAAAAAAAAAACCAAAATAATAATATCCGGTGCACTCGGCCGTATGGGTAAAATGTTAATTCAAGAAATAAAACAAAACAAAGAAATCTCTTTAACGGCTGCTATTATTAACGAAAAATCCCAAAAACAAAAAGAAAAAATCACATCACAACAAAAATTTTCTAAATTAAATTTTTATACAAATATTAACCAATTAAATATAAAGAAAAATAAATCACATGAAATATTAATAGATTTTACTACCCCTGATAATACGTTAAATAATTTAAAATACTGCATAAAAAATAAAATAAATATTATTATAGGTACTACTGGTTTTAATGATACACAAATAGAAATAATAAAAAATGCTTCAAAAGATATTGCTATATTTTTTGCACCAAATTTTAGTATTGGTATCAACTTATTATGTAATGTTACCCAATATATCGCTTCTATTATTGGTCAATATACAGATATTGAGATTATTGAAGCTCATCACAGAGATAAAATAGATTCTCCTTCTGGAACCGCATTACAAATAGGAAGAAAAATTTCTAAAACTATGAATTGGAAATTTAATGAACATACTATTTTTCAAAGAAATGGACGTTTAGGAGTTCGTGAAAAAAATAAAATTGGTTTTTCCACTATTCGTGGTGGAGATATTATTGGTGAACATAAAGTATTATTTGCTGATATTGGCGAACGCATTGAAATTTCTCATAAAGCAACTAACCGATCAACTTTTGCAAAAGGTGCTATACAAGCTGCTATTTGGATTCAAAATAAAGAAAAAGGTTTGTTTAACATGTCAGACATATTTAAAAGTTGCTCTTCTATATAAAATATTTAAATCAAAAATCATGATTTTTTTGGAGAAATTTTGTGAAAGAAAAAGCGATTTTAGTATTACAAGATGGTACTATTTTTTATGGTAAAAGTTCCGGATCTAATGGATACACAGTAGGTGAAATAATCTTTAATACTGCAATGACAGGTTACCAAGAAATTTTAACTGATCCATCTTATGCAAAACAATTAATTACCTTTACATATCCGCATATTGGTAATGTAGGTGTTAATAAGGATGACGAAGAATCTATAAATATTTATGCTAAAGGTATTATTGTTAAAAATATTTCAAATATTAGTAGTAGTTATCGTAGTATAAATACTTTATCTCACTATCTTAAAGAGAAAAATATTATTGCAATTTCCAATATTGACACTAGAAAATTAACAAGAATAATACGAAATCATGGCACACAATATGGATGTATACAAACTCAAAAATATATAAATATTCCAAGCGCAATAAAAAAAATTAATCATTATAAAAATAAAAAACAAAAAAAATTAACCGCTGACGTAAGTAAAAAGAAAATATATCCATGGACTACTTCTAGTATCAATCCTCTTAATCATGAAAAAAATAACATCAAAAAATTTATAAAATTAAGAAAAGAAAATAAAAAATTACATGTGGTTGTATATGATTTAGGCATCAAAAACAGTATACTCCAAATACTTGATAAAAAAGGATGTTACATTACTCTAGTTCCATTTCATACTCACGCAAAGAAAATCATTCAATTAAAACCATCTGGTATACTATTATCAAATGGTCCTGGCGATCCAAGATTATGTAAAGAGACAATAAAAAGTGTAAAAACTCTACTCCAATTAAATATTCCAATCTTTGGAATATGTCTAGGGCACCAGATCTTAGCATTAGCAGCTGGTGCTAAAATTAAAAAAATGAAATTTGGTCATCATGGATCTAATCATCCAGTCCAAGATATCATTACAAAAAATGTTTTTATCACTTCACAAAACCATAATTTTGTAATAAATCCTCGTACAATTAATAAAAGCATGATCGTCACCCATATTTCTCTATTTGATAAAACAATACAAGGAATTTCATTACATCAAAAAAATTCATTTAGTTTTCAAGGTCATCCAGAAGCTGGTCCGGGTACTAACGACATCGAAATATTATTTAATAATTTTATTTACAATATGTATAAACAGGAGAAAATATGCCAAAAAGAAAAGATATAAAAAAAATATTAATACTAGGATCAGGGCCAATTATTATTGGACAAGCATGCGAATTTGATTATTCAGGTGCTCAAGCATGTAAAGCATTACGAGAAGAAGGTTATAAAATAATTTTAGTTAATTCAAATCCCGCAACCATCATGACTGATCCTAAGATAGCGGATATTACATATATTGAACCACTAAATTATAAAATAATCACTGAAATTATAAAAAAAGAAAAACCAAATGCATTATTACCTACTATGGGTGGGCAGACAGCATTAAATTGTACATTAAAACTAAATCAAAAAAATATCTTAAAAAAATATAATGTAGAGTTAATAGGTGCTACTATTCAGGCCATTCAAAAAGCCGAAGATAGAAATTTATTTGAAAAATCCATGAAAAAAATCGGTTTAAAAACAGCTCGTTGCAAAATTATTCATAATATACAAGAAGCTAACAATGCAATAGAAAAAATTGGTTTTCCATGTATTATTAGACCTTCATTCACTATGGGTGGTAGCGGAGGCGGTATTGCATATAACTATAAAGAATTTAGAGAAATTTGTTTAAAAGGATTAGAATCATCGCCTACAAGTGAGTTATTAATAGATGAATCATTAATTGGATGGAAAGAATATGAAATGGAAGTTATTAGGGATCAAGCTGATAACTGTATTATTGTTTGTTCAATTGAAAATATTGATCCTATGGGCATTCATACTGGAGACTCGATTACAGTAGCTCCCGCGCAAACTTTAAGCGATAAAGAATTTCAAAAAATGAGAAATGCTTCAATCAAAGTATTAAGAGAAATAGGTGTGGAAACAGGTGGATCAAATGTACAATTTGCTGTTAATCCAAAAAATGGAAAAATGGTTGTAATTGAAATGAATCCTAGAGTTTCTAGATCTTCTGCTTTAGCTTCTAAGGCAACAGGATTTCCAATAGCTTTTATCGCCGCTAAACTCGCCATAGGTTATACTTTAGATGAATTAAAAAATAATATTACTGGCACACAAACCCCAGCTGCGTTTGAACCTACACTAGACTACATTGTAATTAAAATACCTAGATTTAATTTTGAAAAATTTCATGGATGTAATGATCGTTTAACTACACAAATGAAATCAGTTGGAGAAGTGATGGGTATAGGACGTACTTTTCAAGAGTCGTTACAGAAATCCATGAGAAGCTTAGAAATTAATAGTAGCGGTTTTGATATCATATTACGTTACCCGGAACTAAAAAAAAATCTTTTAACTTATGGTAAAAAAATCCGTTATGAATTAAAAGAAGCGGGACCTGAACGATTATGGTTTATCGGAGAAGCGTTTCGTTTAAAACAAACTATACATGAAATAAATAAGTTAACTCATATTGATCCATGGTTTTTATTTCAAATAAAAGAATTAATTGAGCTAGAAGAAAAAACTAAAAAATTAACGTTATACTCTTTAGATTACTATCAATTAAAAAAATTAAAAAGTAAAGGATTTTCTGATTTACGAATTGCTCAATTATTATCTCAAAAAGAAAAAAATGTGTATTCATATAGGAAGAAGATCAAATTATTTCCTGTATATAAAAGAATTGATACATGTGCAGCTGAATTTTCTACTGAAACGGCATATATGTATTCCACTTGGGAAGATGAATGCGAATCTTTACCAACAAAAAATACTAATAAAATTATAATACTAGGTAGCGGACCTAACCGTATAGGTCAAGGTATAGAATTTGATTATTGTTGTGTTCATGCTGCTCAAGCATTACAAAAAGATAATTATGAAACAATTATGATTAATTGTAATCCGGAAACAGTTTCTACTGATTATGATATTTCTGATCGTCTATATTTTGAGCCTATTACTTTAGAAAATATATTAGATATTATTCGAATAGAAAAACCTAAAGGAGTTGTAATTCAATATGGTGGACAAACTCCTTTAAAATTAGCAAAATCTTTTCAAAAATACGGTATTAATATTATAGGAACACAACCAAAAGATATTGATCTTGCGGAAAATAGAAAAAAATTTCAAAAAATCGTTTTTCAATTAATGTTAAAACAACCAAAAAATGATACCGCTAATAACATTAAAGATGCTTTGGAAAAAGCAAATAATATTTTGTATCCCATTATTGTACGACCATCTTATGTTTTAGGTGGACGAGAAATGGAAATAATTCATAATAATCAGGAATTAAAAAAATATTTTTTAAATCGCACGAGTTTATCTAATAATTATGAGATTTTATTGGATCAATACTTAGAGAAAGCTATTGAAATTGATGTAGATGCAATTTGTGACGGAAAAAATGTTTTAATTGGCGGAATTATGGAGCATATTGAACAAGCAGGAATACATTCTGGAGACTCAGCATGTACACTTCCTACTTATACAGTTTCTGATTACATTAAAAATAAAATTCGTAAGCAAACCAAAGAAATAGCTCTGAAATTATCTATCATAGGTTTAATGAATATTCAATTTGCCATAAAAGAGAATAAAATATATGTTTTAGAGGTTAATCCAAGAGCCGCACGTACCGTTCCTTTTGTTTCTAAAGCTATTGGCCTGCCTTTAGCAAAAATTGCCATGCGTGTTATGTGTGGACTATCATTAAAAAAACAAGGTTATACCCAAGAAATAAAACCAAAATATTATTCCGTTAAAGAAGTAGTATTACCTTTTAATAAATTTCCAGGAGTAACCCCTATTTTAGGCCCGGAAATGCGATCTACTGGCGAAGTAATGGGTATTGGAAAAAATTTCTCATCAGCTTTTTATAAAGCAATATTAAGCACATCAATAAAAATAAAAAAATTTGGAAGAGTTCTATTATCTTTACAAGATAAAGATAAAGAATTTGCAAAAGTGATTGCAATAAAACTAATTAAATTAGGATTTAAAATTGATTCTACTTACGGAACAAACAAAATATTAAAAAAATCTGGAATTCTTACAAAACTCATTAATACGTTATATCCAGAAAAATCAGATATACAAAATCTGATAAAAAATAAAAAATATGTATATATAATAAATACTTCTATAAATAAAAAAAATTTTCAAAAAGCCAAAGAAATTTGTAAAAATGCGTTAATATACAAGATACACTATGATACTACATTAAACGGAACCTTTGCTACATTAATGTCATTAAAATATCTAGATACATATCCAATACTCTCATTACAAGACATGCATCAATCAATACCAATAATTTAAATTTAATGATTTTTTAAAACTTTTTTATTCTTAATTATTTTAATATTGCATATAAATCTTAAGATTTCTATAACAAGGAAGTTATAAAAAAAAATGTATTTAAAAACAATTTTGTGAATAAATTTTTTTATTATCCCAACATAATGCAGTCAAGCAACCATGCCAGCAACAACCAGTATCTAACCCAATAATATTACGGGGTGTACCTCGACCTCGTATTGTTGACCAATGACCAAAAATAATTGTAAATTTATTAATAGCTGTTATTCTATTATATATATTAAACCAAGGATATAGATCCATAGATTTAGCTTCATCATGATTATAAATACGAGAAAAATTCAAATCTCCATTTAAAGAAATATATCTCATTTTTGTAAAAACATTTAATATAAAAAAAATATATTTTTTGGAATTAAATGCTAACTTCCAAGAAAAATATTTGACATTATATTTTAGTGACTCTGAAAGAAATGAAAAAAAGTCAGCGCTTTTTAAACGACTGTGAATCATTTCATGATAATAAATTATTTCTTTAAATGTCCAAAATGGAAAAATACCAGCATGGACTAATAAAATCTTTTTTTTTATATCTATATGCAATAATGGTTGTTTTAGTAACCAAAAAATTAATTTATCTCTATCAAAAGCTTTTAATAAATTATCAATGTTAAATTTTTTATCATTTTTTTGTAAACCTAAAAATATTTTAATTAAATTTAAATCATTATTCCCTAAAACTAATTTAATGTTTTTTCTAATAGAATATAAGAAACGAAGTACACTCAAGGAATCTTTACCACGAAAAACGAGATCTCCAGTTATCCATAAAACATCATGTTGTACATCAAAGTTAATTTTTTTTAATAAAAACTTAAGCTCTCGATAACAACCATGAATATCTCCTATAATATAAGTACTCATCAAAAACCCTTAATTTTACAAAAACAAAAAAAGAACAATTCTTTTAAAATAGAAAATTTATTTAAAATTTAAATATTTTTTTAAAAAATAATAACATTTTTTCTAAATTTTTTTAATTCTTTTCCATTTTTTTAATATAATATTCCGTTAATTTAAAATATTGTTCAACAGATATATTTTCAGCTCTTTGAAAAATATTGATCCCAAAACAAGATAGTTCTTCTCTATGAAATAAACGACATAAACTATTTTTTAATATTTTACGTCGATGTTGAAATGCTATTTGAGTAATATAAGTAATTGCCAAAATATATTTTTTAATATCATATTTATATACTTGATTATTAATTGGAGAAAATTTTAAAAATACTGAATCGACTTTCGGAATAGGAAAAAAATAAAATTTACTTACGGATAACATAGATTTAACATGAAAAAAAAATTGTACAATAATACTAAGCCGACCATATTTTTTTTTATTAGGTTGAGCCAATATACGAAGCGCTACTTCTTTTTGAAACATAAAATGCATATCATATATTTTTATTTTATAACTTAATAAATATAATAAAAATTCTGTAGCAATATTATACGGTAAATTCCCAAAAAAACGTAAAAACTTTGTATCGGTATTTGTATTATATTTATTAAAAAACAAACTATAATCAAACGTCATAGCATTTGCAAGAATAATTCTAACACGATTTTTAAAAGAATATTGACATAATATAGGAATTAATTTTTCATCAATTTCTAAAATAATTAATTCTTTTACTATCTGACTAACAGGATAAGTAATAGCTCCTAAACCTGGTCCAATCTCTAAAATTCGATCATAATATTGCACATTAAGAATCGTAGTAATAGCATTAATTATATTTTTACTAATTAAAAAATTTTGTCCTAATTTTTTATTAGGACTATATAAATAAGATTTTTTGAAATTCATATTGAACACTCAATATAATAGTTTTTTATAATATTTATTATATAAATAAATTAAATTATTAAAATTTTAAAAAAAAATAAAAGATAAAAAACTATAAAATTAGATAAAATAAAATAAGTTGATTCATCAATACATTCATAGTATGGTAATAATAGAATTCTCAAAAAATAAAAATAAAAAAAATATTTACTCAAAAAAGATCTAATTGAATAAAATAAATAATTTTATGAAGTAAAAATAATTTAAAATAATTCTATTTTGTACTGCCTACAGCTTATTACCTTATGAGAAAAAAAAAAATTATGGAATCTTGTTTAACCTATATAGCCCATCTTGCTATCAATCATCTAAATATTATTGTTTTTATCATGTCATTTTTAGAATCGCTAGCATTACTTGGATTAGTATTACCAGGTCTAGTAATTATGAGCGGATTTGGAACATTAATCGGAAATGGTCAATTAAATTTTTATTATGCATGGATATGTAGTGTTTCAGGATGTATTCTTGGTGATATTTTTTCTTATTATTTTGGAATAAAATTTAGTAAAAAAATCAATAAAATAATTTTATTACAAATAAATAAAAATTTTATTGAAAAAATAAAAAATTTATTATGTCGATATAATTTCATTACAATCTTTATCGGAAAATTTATTGGTCCTGCTCGACCATTAATACCAATGTTATCCGGGGTATTACAGTTATCTTTTTATAAATTTTTAATGCCAAATATTTTAGCATGTATCCTGTGGCCAATCATTTATTTTTTTCCAGGAATTTTTACATTAATGATTTTTAAATTTTTTAAAAAAACGACAAAAAAAAAATATTTTTTTAGTATGATACTAATTTTAATTAGTATAATTATATTATTTTTTTATTTTTTCTATCGTTATTGGTATATTAGAAAAAAAATAAAAAAAATAATTAAATAATTTTAATTTTTTCAATTGTCAATTATAGTTTATTTTTTTTTTATTTTTTTGATTATTTTTATAAAAAATTTATATATTCAGTAAAAGAAAAAAATACAAAATTAGTAATCTCTATTAAATAAAATCCCAACTATAAAAAAATTATCATAATATATTAAAATTATTAATTCAATTAAATTACTATAATTAAATAAAAATCGGCACGAAAAAATACAATTATCTGTATATTTACCTTCCCGTTATATCAAATAAATTTTAGTACGTGCCGATAATTCTATATTATATAATATATTTAATATTAATAAGTTTTAATATTAATTAAAATAAAAAAACATAAAAAAAATGAATATTTATATATCGTTAAACTAAAAAATAAAATATTCAAACTGACATGGATTTTATGAAAGACTTATATAAATAAAATCTATGTGCAATATACGGAGCTTAAATGCATGACGTTGAATTTCTTTTACTCGAACTATATATTTTTGTCGATCAATAACCAATAATATATTTTCTGAATAAAATTCATTTTTTTTTTGTAAATGAAAAATTTTATCATGTAGCATAGTAATTAATATAGGAGATTTAATTAAAGAATTTCCATATATAATGCCTGGTAATTGATTATGAAACTTACGTATATGACGACTATAACTGGTACCGTTTTGATAACGTAGAATAGCATTTAGTGTAATCATTTATATCTCTAAAATTAAATTATTGAATTTCAAAAAAAATAAAGATGTTTATTTTATTTTTTAAAAATTTTTAATATATCTATTTATATATCAAATATTTTTTTCAGTTGTTTAAATTATATTAAAGTGATTATTTAAAGATTCTTTTTTTAACCATTTTATTTCATTTTTCCATAAATTCATATTTTTTGTTTCTAAAATAAATGGTATTTTATTAAACTGTATAACTTTCATAAACCAAGAAAATGTTTCTTTTTTTATTTTTCCATATCCCAAATTTTGATGTCGATCTAATCGACTATGTAAATCACCTAAAGAATCATTTAAATGTATACCCCGTAAATAATGCATACCAATAATATCATTAAAATGCTTAAAAATATTCAAGAAACTAGAAAAACATCCAATATTGTATCCAGAAGAAAACAAATGACAACTATCCAAACATACGCCAATACGAGATTTATCTTCTATATGTCGGATAATATATGCTAAATGTTCAAAACAATAACCTATAGCACTACCTTGTCCTGCTGTATTTTCTAAAACTATTGTAACATTATTAGTTTTACTTAATACAATATTAATAGAGCTAACAATATTATTTAAACACGATTTTTCTGTAATTTTTTGTAAATGATTTCCTGGATGAATATTAAGCATCGATAATTTTAAATTTTCACAACATATTAATTCATTAATTAAAGCATTACAGGATTTTTTGCGAATATCAATATCCGGATTACCTATATTCATCAAATAATTACCATGCGGTAAAATTTGTTCTGAACAATATCCATATAATGAACAAAACTTATGAAAAAGATTAATGGTATTTTGATTTAAAAGTGCAGGTTTCCATTGCCTTTGATTTTTTAAAAAAAAAAGAAAATGCAGTAGCTCCTAAATTATGCGCTCGTATAATAGCTTTTTCTAATCCTCCAGCTATACTCACATGCGCGCCAATATATCGTAACATAATTAAAAACCTTCATCAAAAAGTATACATACGTCTATTATATTATTTTATAAATATATAAAATATTTTTCTGAAATTATATTTCTAAAATAGAAAATGATGTACTATAAATAGTAAGTAAATATAATTTTTATATTATAACAATGTATTTGAAATAAATATTATTTAATTATAAAAAATTAACATTTTTATAGGGTACACTTGAATGATTCATAAAAATCAAAAAACATTTTATTCTCTTATTCAAAAATTACAAAAATTTTGGTTTAATCAAGGTTGTATTATTTTGCAACCTCTTGATATCTCAGTTGGTGCTGGAACATTTCATCATAAAACTTTTTTTAATGTAATTGGATCTAAAAATATTTCTTTAGCATATGTGCAACCTTCTAGACGCCCATCAGACGGAAGATATATGAAAAACCCAAACAGACTCCAACATTATTATCAATTTCAAGTGATTATTAAACCTATACCTAATACGATTCAAGATATTTTTTTAGCTTCTTTAAAAGAAATAGGAATTAACGGTCAAGAAAATGATATTAGATTTATGGAGGATAATTGGAAAAATCCAACTTTAGGAGCATCCGGGCTAGGTTGGGAAATCTGGCTAAATGGCATGGAAATAACACAATTTACATATTTTCAACAAATGGGCGGTTTAAATTGTCATCCAGCTACTGTAGAAATCACATACGGATTAGAAAGAATTGCGATGCAAATTCAAAGAAAAAAAAATATATATGATATTATTTGGTCTGAATCTAATCAAAAAAAAACTACATATGCAGAACTTTTTTACCATGACGAAAAAGAAAATTCAATATACAATTTTGAGTGTTCTAATACTATACTATTATCTCAATTATTTCTTTTGCATATAAAAGAAGCTGATAGATTAATTCAATCTTCTACGTCATTATCAATTCCAGCATATGAACACATGCTTCATTCCATTCATTATTTTAATTTATTAGATTGCAAAAAAATTCTTTCTACTACAGAACGCATGGATTATATATTAAAAATACGGTCTCAAATTAAAAAAATCGCGCAAGAATATATAGCTAGAAAATAAAATTAATATCTTTTAAGATACATAAAAAAAGGTTATTTCATATGAAAAAATCAGATTTTTTATTAGAGTTACGCATAGAAGATTTACCAGCAAAAGAACTAAAAAATATTTCAGAATCATTTTTTATGATATTTAAAAACATATTAAAAAAGAACAAAATTAAATATGATAAAATTTCATTGTTTTCTACTCCACGAAGATTAGCGGTTACCATTAATACCATAAAATATATTCAAGAAAATAAAAAAATCCGTAAAAAAGGACCTTTATGGAAATATTGTTTTAATGATAAAAATCAAGTTACACCAATCGCTATGGCATGGATAAAACATTGCGGTATTAACATCGAAGATGCTGAATCTACCATTATTAATAAAAAAAGATATTTAACATATCAAACTACATATAAAACAATCTCATTATTAGAAATTTTAAAAAAAATCATTCTCTATGTTTTAATGCGTATTCCATCCAAAAAAACTATGCATTGGAATGAAAAAAAATTTCAATTTTCTCGACCTATTCGAAATATTCTTGCACTATTAAATTCTCAAATTATACCAATAAAATTTTTTCATTTATACTCTAATCGATTTTCTCGAGGACATTTATTTATGCACCCCGAAAAAATTGAAATAAATTTTGCCAAACAATATCGATCAAAATTTTTCTCCCAATTTTATGTAATGATTAATTATAAAAAAAGAAAAAATTTTATAAAAAAAGAAATAGAAAATTTATCTAAAAAATTAAACGGCATTACAAAAATTTGTGATCAACAATTAGACGAAATTACCTCATCAGTAGAATGGCCTGTAATACTACATGGAAGCTTTAATGTAAAATATTTGAAAATACCCAAAAAAATATTAATTCATACTATGGAAATATGCCAGCAATATTTTCCTGTATATGATTCTTTAACGAAAAAAATTACTACTAAATTTATTTTTATTAGTAATACAGAAACAAAAAACCCAAATAAAATAATCGAAGGAAATGAAAATGTTTTACAGTCTAAATTAAGTAATATTATTTTTTTTTTAAAAAAAGATTTAAAAACAAAAATATTTGATAGATTACTTTTATTAAAAAATATATGTTTTAAAGAAAACTTAGGAACTATGTATGATAAAACTAATCGTATGTGTCTATTAAGTATTTTTATTATTAAAAATTTCGAAAAAAAAGTTCAAAAAGAAGATATGAAACGTGCCGCATTATTATCAAAATGTGATTTAACTACATATATGATTATTGAACATCCAGAACTACAGGGTTCTATTGGTATGTATTATGCTATTAAGAACAAAGAAAAAAAAGAAGTCGCTTTAGCGATTAAAGAACAATATTTACCTAATGCTTCAAACGCTAAATTGCCTACACAACCTATTTCTTATGCCCTGAGTATTGCTGAAAAAATGGATACAATTACTGGAATTTTTAGCCTTGAAAAAAATTCAAAAAACCATAATGATCCATTCGCCTTACGTAGAGCTGCTATTGGTATTATTCATATAATTATAGAAAAAAAAATAAAAATAAATTTAATTAAATTGATTAAAAAATCAATCAATTTATATCCCAAAATAATAAACCCAAAAAAACTAAAAAATATTATTTTGAAATTTCTTTTATCAAAATATAAATATTTTTTTATAAAAAAAGGATATGAAAAGAAAATTATAAAATCAATTTTTTCTTTAAATATTCATGATTGTATTGAAATTAATACAAGAATTTCTATTCTTGAAAAATTTTACCGTAATAATAAGATGAATAAAATAATACAAACTTTTAAAAGAATTGAAAATATCTTAAAAAAACAACCAGATTATTCCACTATTTATTGTTTATTCCCTACATTTGAAAAAAATAAAAATATTTCTGAAATAGAAAATAATCTAATTAAGACTCTAGATAAAATTCAAAATAATATTAAAAAAAAGAAAAGTTATTTAACTATTTTTACCCAAATAGAAAAATTAATTGTTAAAATAAACAAATTTTTTGAAAAATCTTATATTTACGATAAAAATAAAGAGAAACATCTTTTGAGAATATCGATATTAAAATATATAAAAAATATATTTTTATATACAGCTAATTTTTATTATTTATAAGAGTTTATCAAAAAAAATAATTGATAAAAATATTTATGATCCAATTAATTTGGATCATTTTTCATAAAAAATACTTAATAAAAGATTTGTCTATATTTATTAATTAAGAATATAAAAAAATATTTTTATCAAAGATAAAAATATTTTATAAAACGCTATTTTTTTCAATTTTAATAAATAATCATACTAAATAAAACGATCAATATTTTATAACATCTACTTAATACTAGACTTCTAAAATATTTATAAAAAAATCTTTTTATAAATACTAAATAAATAAAAAGATATATTATAATATTTAAAAAATATTATTTATTTTTAGCACTCATATATTTTAAAGTTCCAACTCGTTTTCGAAGTTTTTGTCCTGGTTTAAAAATAACTACTCTTCTAGCTGTAATTGGAATATTTTCACCTGTTTTAGGATTTCGCCCGGGTCGTGATTTTTTATTTCGTAAATAAAAATTTCCAAATCCTGATAATTTTACCGGTTCTCCAGATTCCAATGAAAGACGCACTTCTTCAAAAAAAACTTCGACTAACTCTTTAATATCCTGACGATTTAATTCAAATTTATTAAACAAATATTCGGAAAGTTCCGCTTTAGTTAATACCATAAAATTTAATCTCTCAAAATAGCTTGAAATTTGGTTTGTAATGCTATAACACATCTTTGAATATTAGTATTAATTTCACGGTCTATTAACATATTTTTTTTATTTTCAAAAATAAAACGAATAGAAATACTTTTTTTATCTTTTGGAATATTTATATTATGATAAACATCATATATATATATTTCAACATTTTTTAAAGATACATTTTTTTTACAAATATCAATAATGTCACTACTTTTAATAAAATCTGATACAATAATTGAAATATCTCTTTTACTTACTGGTAAATCAGAAATCGGACTAATAAATACTTTCTTTTTTAAAGAAAAACGAGTATAGAATATTTCAAATAAAATAACAGAATCAATTAAGTTAAACTGCTCATGTAATGCATCGTCTAGTATTCCTATACGACCTACTAATTTATTAGCAAGATAAATACCAGCGCTAGATGCTTTATCTAAACCATGAAATTTTTCTGAAACAAATGTAATTAATTCTACATATCCAAATATTTTGAATATAGATTCAACCACACCTTTTAAATCATAAAAATCAAATTTTCTATATTTTATATTCCAAGTATGTTCATTAAAATAACCACTAATAGCACCAGATATATGTTCTTCTTGATTTATACCTAAATTTTTTTCTATATCAGATAAAAAACATAATCCATTTTCAAAAATTCTAATTGATTTATTTTGACGATTTTGATTATATGCAACGCAACGAATTAAACCGATCCATAAAGATAAACGCATCGCGGACATATCTAAAGAAATAGGATTTATAATATTAAAAAATTTTTTTTTGGGAAATATTAATTTTTGTAATTCAGAATTAATAAAACTATATGAAATAATTTCATAATACCCTTGATTTACTAAAAATGATTTAATACAAAATAATTTTCTATTCTCATAATTAGAATCTTTTTGTATAATAAATTGATTGATAGGAGTAGTAATAATAGTATTTTCGCAATCATATATACGTACTATCTCACCAATAACATCTTCTTCAATCTGAATATCTGTACGCCAAAAAGGTGGGGTTACAAAAAAAATATTATTATTTTTATATAAATATTGAAATTTACACTGTTTTAAAATTTTTATCATTTTTTGGATAGTAAAAAAATAACCGGTAATTTTATTAAATTTTTCAAGAGTTAAAACAATAGTGGGTATTAAAAATTTCTTTAAAAAAGAATTTTTTATTTTGATTTCTGTGCACAAACCACCAAATATTTTGATAATTAATGCTGTACAATACTCCATTGTATTCCGTTGTAACTCAGGAATAATATTATATTTTGGATAATCAATATTATGATCGTGATTTTTTATTATTAAAGAGTAATTCTGTAAATAAGAAGAATGCACACATAAAGAACCTAAAAAAATATTTTTTGTATTCAGAGTTACTGATGCATTTTGCATAAATTCCATATCATGACTTGATAAAATTTTAATTTCGTCAGAAAGAACAAAAAAATTGGTAGATATATTTAATTCATTATTCTTTAGATCTTTTTGATTATATTGATATTTTAAAAATAAATTTCCACATAAAAGATCCGCATCTAATATATGAATCCAGTAACCAGTTTCTATAAAAATATAATGCATAATATCTAATAAAACATTGTCATGACATGACAATCCAAATTTTCTTAAACGTTCATATATTTTAAAGGGTAAAGGTTTATGTAAATTAACAGAATAAATTTCTCGAAAAATATATTGCACTGGAGTCTTGTAAAGATCAATAGAAATATCACGTCGATATTTTATCTCAGTAATAGAAAAAGGTCTATGTATTATTTCAGGTAATAATGCATGATGCACTACCGCAATATCTCGAGAAATCCCTAAAACAGAACGTAAATCTATACGATTCATCGGAAAAGTTACTTTAATAATATTTTTATATAAATAATTAAAAAAATTTGTACCGATTTTTATGTGATTAAATGAAATTATTAAATTATCACGTGTTAATTGTATCCCTAAATCTTTAAAAGAACAAAACTTTCCAAAAGAAAAAAAACCAGAAATCAGTTTTACTTGAATAATTAAATCATTTAATAATTTTGCTCCAACAAGCGCAACTAAAATTTTTGTTCCGTTACAAAAATCTTTATTTTGATCTATAATCTGAATAACTTTATTTTTTTGAATTTGTACTTGATATATTACATACTTTAAATTTTTTTTATGAATAATCTTTGATATTATTCTTCCAACAATAACTTGACTAAAAAAAACTTTTTCTTTTTCTGGTATTTTTTCTACTTCTAAGCCAGATTGAGTCATTTTTTCATATAAATTATGATTTAAGATAGATGAATCCATCCATTTATGAAACCATTCTGCTCCAAATTTCATTGATAAATTCTCGCTATTAAACAAATTGTTTTAAAAAACGTATATCATTTTCAAAAAAAGAACGGATATCAAGTATTGAATACTTTAACATAGCCATTCTTTCAACTCCTATACCAAATGCACAAGCTGAATATTTTTTAATATTAATATCAAAATTTTTCAAAACATTAGGGTGTATCATACCAAAACCTAAAATTTCTAACCAATCTCCTGAAGAATTTTTAATATCCATTTCCGCTGAGGGTATAGTAAAAGGAAAATAAGAGCTTCTAAAACGAAAGATAAGATTTTTCTTCTGAAAAAAGTGACATATAAATTTTTTTAATATCCATTTAATATTAGCAAAAGAAATAAATTTATCAATTATTAAACCTTCAATTTGATGAAACATCGGAGTATGTGTTTGATCGGAATCTCGACGATAAACTTTTCCTGGAACGATAAATCTCATTGGACAAGAATTTTTTTCTAAAATTCTAATTTGCATATTAGATGTTTGTGTACGCAATAAACGTATAGAATCTAACCAAAAAGTATCTCTTTTTCCTCTAGATGGATGATTTTTCGGAACATTTAAAGCATCAAAATTATGATAGCTATCTTCTATCTCTGGTCCTTGATATGTTAAAAAACCAAGATGATAAAAAAAATTTTGAATTTCCTGAATAACTAAATTAATAGGATGTAAACAACCATATTCAATTTTTCTACCTACTAATGTCACATCAAATTTTTTTTTATTAATATTTTTTTTTATTATATAATCTTGAATATATTTCTTTCTTAATAAAAAGTTTAATTGAAATTTTTTTTTTGCATTGTTTAAAATTTTGCTATACTTAATTTTTATATCAAATTTTAAAAAGGATAACTTTTTTAAATAATACAATAAAAAACTATTTTTCCCTAAATATTTAGATTTACATTGATCTAATTCATGATTATTTTTTGTTTTTTTTAAATCAGATAAAAATGAAACAAATAATTGATCGATATAATTAATTAATTCAATTTCAGATTTCAAATTTTACACCAAAATGATAAATTGATAAAAATATGTATTTAAATACATAAGACTTTAAAAGCAGTTTATTAAAAAGGGAGATTTGATTTCTCCCTTATAGATAATTTTTTAAAAATATTCTTTATTTTCTAAGAACTATATAATGCTTCTTTTGATTTTTCAACTAATAACTTAAAAGAAAATTTATCAAAAACTGCGGTGTCCGATAACATTTTGCGATTAATAGAAATTGATGCTTTTTTTAAACCGTATATAAATTTACTATATGAAAGATTATAATTTTGTGTTGCGGCATTAATTCTAATAATCCATAATTTTCTAAACTGTCGTTTTTTTTGCCGTCTATCACGATAAGCATATTGCCCCGCTTTAATAACAGCCTGACAAGCTACTCGATAAACACGAGAACGTGCTCCATAATATCCTTTAGCTTGTTTTAAAATTTTTTTATGACGTGCGTGAGCTGTAACGCCTCTTTTAATACGTGCCATAAATAATAACCTCTTAGTCTTATTATCAGGATATATATATTAATATAATAATCCTTTTTTTACTTATCCATATGGAAAAAAAGATACCACTTTATTCTGATCAGAAGGCGATACCAAAATTTTAGAACGAAGATGACGTTTAAAAGAAGTGGTTTTTTTTGTTAAAATATGTCGTAAATTTGCTTTTTTACGTTTAAATTTCCCAGTAGAGGTTTTTTTAAATCGTTTTGCAGCGCTACGTAATGTTTTCATTTTAAGCATAAAAAACTCCAAAAAAAATAAAATATTTTTTAAAATAAAAATAAATTTTATCTATAAATATATTGATGTTATACCTTTTTAGGCGCTAACATCATAACCATTTGACGAGATTCAATTCTGGTAGGAAAAAATTCTACAATAGATATTTCATCTAAATCCTGTTTAATACGTAATAATAAATTTTTTCCAATATATTGATGCGCCATCTCACGACCACGAAATCTCAAAGTAATTTTTACCTTATCACCATCTTTTAAAAATCTTACTAAATTACGTAATTTTACCTTATAATCCCCTTCTCCAGTGCTAGGTCTAAATTTAATTTCCTTAATATGTACTACTTTTTGTTTTTTCTTTTGTTGTTTAAGGGTTTTACTTTTTTCATAAAGAAATTTTCCATAATTCATAATCTTACAAACTGGAGGTTCAGCATTTGGGCTAATTTCTACTAAATCCATTCCAAATTCTAAAGCTTTAGCTAAAGCATCTTTTAAATTAATAATACCCATAGAGTCACCATTAAAATTCGTTAGTCGAACTTTTAATGCACGAATTTCATAATTGATGCGGTGGGGATGTATTAATTGATTTTTCTTTCCGAATTTAATACTTTATTCCTCCTTATTAAAATCATAACACTTACGATCAGAAATAATTTTTTTTATTTTCTTGATAAAACTATCAATTTTTTGCTCTTTAAATTGATGTCCTGAACGCAATCGAATAGTTAAAAAATTATTTTTTTCTTCTGAATCGCCACATATTAATAGATATGGTATATATTTTATAACATATGTACGTATTTTAAAATTTATACTAGAATCAGTAGTATCATAAATAGTACGAATATTGTTGCTTTTTAAAATATTAAAAACTTTTTTAACAAAATGATTGTTTTTTCTAGAGACGCTTATTACTACTGCATGTATCGGAGATAACCATACAGGTAATTTTCCATTATATTCCTCAATTAAAATTCCAATGAAACGCTCAATAGAACCTAAAAAAGCACGATGTATAATTATAGGAGATCTTCGAATATTATTTTGATCGATATAAAATGCTTTTAATTTACGAGCTAAATAAAAATCTAATTGAATAGTACCACATTGCCATAATCTTTTTAAACTATCTTCTAAAACGATTTCAATTTTAGGCCCATAAAAAGCACCTTCACCTTTTTGATATACAAAAGGTAATTTATTTTCTATTAAAACAGATTCCAAATCTTTTTCCGCTTGATCCCATAGTGTATCTTTTCCAATACGTTTTATTGGTCGTGTAGAAAATTTTACGGTAATATTTTTAAAACCAAATGTATTATATAATTCAAATAATATTTTAATACAATAGTTTAATTCAAATTTTACTTGTTCATTTGTACAAAATATATGCGCATCATCTTGTGTAAACCCTCGAACTCTCATTAATCCATGTAAAGAACCAGATGCTTCTTTACGATGGCAACTTCCAAATTCTGCAATACGTATTGGTAATTCTTTATATGATTTTATACCTTGCTTAAAAATCTGAACATGACCCGGGCAATTCATAGGTTTAATACAATAATCTTGATTTTCAGAATTAGTAATAAAAATTGAATTTTTATAAAACTTCCAATGCCCACTTTTTTCCCATAAAGATTTATCAATAATAATTGGACTTTTTACTTCATTATATAAATATTCTTTTAATTTAAGTCGTATAAATTTTTTTAATTCTTGAAATATAACAAATCCATTTGGGTGCCAAAAAATCATACCGGGAGAATTTTTTTGTATATGATATAAATTTAATCGTTTTGCTATTTTACGATGATCACGTTTTTCCAATTTTTTTAGAGCAGTCATATAATAAGACAACTGATTCTTTGATGCCCATGCAATACCATGAATACGTTGTAACATCTGATTTTCTTCATTATTTTTCCAATAAGCACCGGATATATCTTTAATTATAAAGTTACTACAAAAAGAGATATTAGGAACTAAAGGCATCAGGCAAGCTTCAAAGTATTTTTCATGAAAATATATATTAATTCTTTTAGAGGATATTAGATGTTCTTTTAAAATATCAATTTGATAATTTTCATTATTTTCTTTCAAAAAAGATAAAAACCAACTACTACTGACTTTTTTTTTAACAATATCATATTTTAATGCGATTTTATCTGACATATTTTTTGAAATATTTTGAAGATCATTCATATTCAAAGAAGTTTTGCTATAAAAATCACAAAAAAAACCTGAATCTGATATTTTTCCACCAGCTAGTTTTATAGAGGGCCACATTTGTTTTAAAACATAATTTAATAATTGTATACAAGAATACCTGACCATCGATAAAAATTTTTCATCATTTTGATTAATTAAAATAATGATAGAATCATTAATTATTAAGGTATTCAAATCTATAATTTTTCTACCAATACAGCCAGCTATAAAATGTTCACTCTGACTAATTGGACATAAATCTTTAATAATTTTTTTTAAAGAAACTGCGCGTTTATAAGTTTTACTCATTCCATTACATAACGTAATAACCGGCATTTTTAGTCCTTCACGACTTTATAAAATATAAAAATAATATTTTAATTACTTATTAGATAAATATAACTAATGAAACATTAATAATGCAAAAAAACTGATATTTTAACAAATATGATTTATTTTATTCAAAATTTTTATTTTATTTTTTATAATATTAAAACTAATAAAAAATTCTTTTTAAAAAAAGTAAGAATTTAAAAAAAATAATTTTTTTTAAAAACGTCGATCAACTGATTTTGCTAATTGTTCTAAAATTAAAACACTATCATTCCATCCTAAACAAGGATCAGTAATTGATTGACCGAAAACTAAATTTTTTAATTTATTAACTTTTTGAGAGCCTTCAACTAAAAAACTTTCAATCATAACTCCCACAATAGAAAGCGAACCATCATAAATTTGTTTCGATACAGATTCAGCTACATTATTTTGTCGATAATGTTTTTTTAAAGAATTAGCATGACTAAAATCTATCATTAAAAATTCTTTTAAATGAAATTTTTTTAATTTTTGCGTAGCTAATAAAATATCCTTATGATGATAATTAGGAGTTTTTCCGCCTCTCATAATAATATGTCCATATGGATTACCCGCGGTATAATGAATTGTTATTTTACCATCTTTATTAGGCGCTAAAAATACATGACGAGCTTGTGCTGAACGAATAGCATCAATTGCTATCGAAACATTTCCATCTGTTCCATTTTTAAAACCAATCGGACAAGATAATGCTGAAGCCATTTCACGATGAATCTGACTTTCTGTTGTTCTAGCACCAATAGCCCCCCAACTAATTAAGTCTGCAATATATTGTCCAATTACCATATCAAGAAATTCAGTAGCAGCTGGAACACCTAACATATTAATTTTCAATAATAAATCTCGAGCAATCTCTAAACCCTTATTAACTTTAAAAGTTTCATCCAAATCAGGATCTGAAATTAATCCTTTCCATCCAATCACTGTTCTTGGTTTTTCAAAATAGGTACGCATAACAATTTCTAAGCGTGAAGAAAATTTATTACGTAAAATCTGTAGTTTTCTAGCATATTCTAACGCTGCTACCGGATCATGTATAGAACAAGGTCCGATAACCACTAAAAGCCTTTTGTCTTCACCGGCTAAAATCTGCGCTATATTACTTCTAGTTTTTAAAATCATACTCATAACTGCAGATGTAACTGAATAACGAACAGCTAATTCAGCTGAAGTTATTAAAGGATCAATACGAAAAGTACGTAACTCATCAGTTTTTTTCATAGCGCTCTCTAAAATAATTTTTCATAAAAATAATTAGACATAATTAAATTTTTATGAACACATGAATCTCAATTTATAATAATCAAAAAAAAATAACTTACTAATATATATATATAAATACATGTCAAAATATATATTTTAATTTTTATTTTCATTAATGGAAAAGAAATATTTAAAACCATTATAAAAAATTAATCAATAAAATAAATATTTTTTTTATAGGCAATTATAATTATTAAGTAGGATGAAAAATCATATTCTATATTAAAAAATAAAAAAAAATATATTTTAAAAAATATTATATATTACTTTACTTAAAATTTTTATAATTTTATTATACAATAAAAAAAAAGATACTCTACTATTATATAAAAGTTTAATAAATCTTATAATGAAAAATATATTAATATAAAAAAAACCACCTAATTAGGACATCATTATAAATATTGATAATTAGAAAATAAATCTCAAAAGATTTTAAAAAAAATAATTAAATTATTCAATCTATCATACCGTTTAATAAATCTATTGGGCAATAAAAATAAAAAATTTCTTTAAAAAATCTAGAAAAAATTTTCAAAAAAAAATATTAAAAAAAATCAAAAAAATAAAAAGTAATAAAATAAGATTATTCAAATATTAGTCATATAAAAATCTTTTACTTTATTTATTAAATATGTAACTTATCTAATTCATTAATTTTAAAAAAAAAATCGAACTAATTGTAATATTTATAAATTAATTGTTGTCTTAGACAATATACATAATAATTTTTAATTAATAAAATAAAAAAAAAATAATGAATGTTCTTAATTCATTATCAAAAAATAAAAATTTTAATATTAATGATTAAATAAAAAATATCAAATAATAGAATATATTGCTTATCTTTTATTAAAAAAACGCATAAAATATATATCAAATTTTAAAAAAAAATACTTGAATTATAAAATTCAATAAAAAATATGGAAATATTTATGTCACAAAAAAACTATAAAATTAAGCTTGAAAAAAAAAAATGGAAAGGAATACAAATCACAACAGCAGCAGAAAAACAAATGTTAAAATTAGTTCAAAAAGATCAAAAGTGCACGGGGATTAAAATAAACATAAAAAAATCAGGATGTGCTGGACTAAAATATATTTTAAATTTAGTGTACATACAAAAAGATTCAGATTTTATTTTTTATAATAATCAAATCAGAATATTTATTCCTAAGAAAAAAATAAACATAATAGAAGAAACAATAATAGATTTTTCAAAAAATGGTTTAAATTATCATTTTACTTTTTACAATAAAAAAAATAAATATCATTGTGGTTGTGGAGAAAGTTTCAATATTAAATAATATTGAAACTTATAGAAATCAAAATTTCCAATAAATTAAAACAAAATTCTTTTTTCCTTTACGTATTAACGTATATTTTCCAAATAAATAATCACTTTTTTGAAATAAATAATCTTTTGTTTTCCTTAATATATCATTAACATATACACCACCAGAAAAAATTATTCTTTTTGCCTGACTTAAAGAAGAAGATAATTTAGATTGCACTAAAATATTTGGTAAACTAATGATACTCTGACAAATAATAAATGGTATTCCATCTTTTAATAATTGAGAAAAATCATCTTCTTGCAAACTATTTATTTCTTCTTGACCAAATAAAAATGCAGAAATTCTTTTAACCGCAAGAAGATTTTTTTTTCCATGAACAAAACGAGTCAATGTATCCGCTAGCAATAATTTTTTATCTAAAATATTTTCTATAAAATTTTTTTTATCATCTAAAGTATTAATTTGATCATTTTTTAAAAAAGTCAACATTTTTAATCCATGATATACTTTATCATCCGGAATATTTATCCAAAATTGATAAAATTTATATGGACTAGTTTTCTTAGGATCTAACCAAATAGTATCAGTTTCTGTTTTTCCAAATTTTTCTCCATTAGTTTTAGTAAATAATGGAACAGTTAAACCATATACTTGTTTATGAAATAATTTTTTTATTAAATGTATACCTGACGTAATATTCCCCCATTGATCTGACCCACCCACTTGTAATCTCACACCATATTTCTTAAATAAATAGTAAAAATCATAAGCCTGTAATAAGCTATACGAAAATTCGGTAAATGAAATACCATTTTTGACATTTAACAATCTATTCTTTACCGATTCTTTATGAATCATGTTATTGATTGAAAAATATTTTCCAACATTTTTTAAAAAATCCAAAATCGAAATATTTTTAAACCATGTATAATTATCAAAAAACAATACGCTATTTTTAGCATTATGATTATGCCGAAACAAATATAACAGTTGTTTCTTTATTTTTTTTTGATTGTAACTTATTAAATCAATAGAATAAAGTTTACGTTCATATAGCTTAAAACTAGGGTCTCCTACCATACTAGTAGCTCTACCTACTAAAATATACGGAAAAAAACCAAGATTTTGAAAAAATTTGAGACAAATAATCGGTAATAAATGACCGATATGTAAGCTATCTGCGGTTGGATCAAAACCACAATATAAGGAAATTTTTTTATTCAGAACATAATTATATAAACTCATATAATCTGAAATTTGAAAAATCAATTTTCTTTTTTTTAAAATAGATAAAATATGATTTTTATCATCCATTAACGATAACCTTTTGCTAGTTTTAAAAAATATTTAATATAAATAAATATCAAGAAAAATATTTTTTTTAATTTCCCTTAAAAAATATTTAACTATTTCTCATGAGAAAATCTTTTTTTAAAATATTTACACCATATTTTTATAATGCAAATATTACATTGAGGATTTTTAGCTTTACAAATATAACGACCGTGTAATACAAACCAATTATGAAATCGTAAAATAAATTTCTTAGGTACATATCTCATTAATTTTTTTTCAATAATACTTGTAGATTTACCAATAGCAAAACCTGTTCGATTACACACACGAAAAACATGTCTATCTACAGCAATATATCGTTTACCAAAAATAGTATTTAAAATAATATTTGCTGTTTTTTGACCTACTCCCGGTAAACATAACAACTTTTTTTTTGTAGATGGTATATTCCCTTTATATTTTATTTGTAATATTTTAGACAATTCAATAATAAATAATGTTTTTTTATTATGAAAACCAATAGATTTAATAAAGTAATTTAACTTTTGAGATCCTATCATTAAAATCTGAGCCGGAGTAGAAGCTAATTGAAATAATTTTTTTGTAACTAAATTAACTTGTCTATCAGTAGTTTGTGCTGATAATATTACAGCAATAAGTAATTCAAAATGATTTCTATAATATAATTCAGTTTTAGGATAATAACAATTTCTTTCAAATTCAGTTAAAATCAAATGTCGAATAATATTATTCATATTTATTAAGTCTATTATTAAATTTAATATTTATAAAAAAGATCATAGATTTTAAAATACTAAAAAAAAAATAATTTTCTCGTAATAAAAAATTAAATTTTCCTTGATAAAAAATCTATTTATAATTAATATATCTTTAAGATACGTTCGTAGCTCAATTGGTTAGAGCTTTATTATGACATAATAAAGGTTAGCGGTTCAAGTCCGCTCGAACGTATTAATTCTCATTCATTAATCTTAAAAATATAAAATAATTAGAGATATCAATTGATAAAAAATTTATTTTTAAAATACCCAAAAAATAATCTTTTTCTACTAGCTTTAAGCGGAGGAATTGATTCAATAGTTTTATTATTTCAAATGCTTAAATGGAAAAAAAAACATAAAAAAATCAAAGTTCGTGCAATACATATTAATCACCATTTAAATAAAAATTCCGAAAGAGCTCAAGAATATTGTTTTTGGATATGTAAAAAATATAAAGTTCCTCTCATCATAACAGATATTCCAAAACAAATAAAATATATCCATGGAATAGAGCAAGACACTAGAAATAAAAGATACCAAATATTTAAAAAATTTTTATTAAAAAATGAAGTTTTACTTACCGCTCACCACCTGAACGATCAATGCGAAAATATTTTTTTAGCTTTTAAAAGAAAGAGAGGTATATCCAGTCTTGCTGGAATAAAATATTCAAATAAAATAAATGGTATACATATTATACGGCCTTTATTAAATTATGACAAAAAAAAAATTACTCATTGGGCTAAAAAAAAGAATTTAAAATGGATTGAAGACAAATCAAATTTAAATATAAAATATGATCGAAATTTTATTAGACATCTCATATTACCGAAAATATATAAACGTTGGCCTTATTTTTTAAAAAATTGTGTTAATAGCATTGATATACTTTCGGAAGAACGAGAGGTTCTAAATATTTTCCTAAAAAAAAAATTGTCTAAAAATATATTTATAGATGGTAGATTATCTTTATTAAATTTTAAAAATATGTTAAAAAGCCTAAAATTTTTAATATTAAAATTATGGATATTTAATCAAAGTAAAATATTTCCTAATGCCAATCTATTAAATCGCATAAATAATGAATTAATAAAATTTAAAAATAAAAAAATAAAAAAAATAATTTTTCATGAATATGAATTCTATGAATATAATTTGTCTCTATATTGTGTTCTATCTTCCAAAAAAATCAAAAAAAACATTTTTATTTGGAAGAATATTTTTTTTCCCATTAAATTACCAAATAATTTAGGTTTTTTGATAGGAGTAAAAGATAAAAATTTTGGCATGAAAATACCCAAACCAAAAAATAAAGAAATAGTAACTATTCAATTTCAAGTGACTGAAAACATTGAAAGCAATAACAAAAAAAATAAAAAAAAAATAAAAAACATGTGGCAAAAAAATAAAATTCCACCTTGGTATAGAAATAAAATTCCATTAATTTTTTATAATCATCATCTAATATGTGCTCTCGGAGTTTTCAACTTTACTAAAAAAAAAGAAAAAACAAAAAAAAACATTAGAATTTTATGGTTTGAACCTCTTTAATCTATCATGAATTAAGAGTTTTTAAAAAATTTGTAATCTCTTCAGGTTGAATTCTTGAATATAAACTATAAAAATCATTGATTTTATGATTTAATAATGGTTTTTGAATATCATCCCAAGATAAAGAAATATTTAAAAAAATTTCAGCTTTCTTCGTAATTTTTGGAATAATGGGTTTTAAAGCAATCATTAGAATTCTAAAAAAATTAATTCCCATAGAACAAATATTATGCACATGATTTCTAGATTGAAAATTTTGAATTAATAACCAAGGTTTTTCTTCACTAATATATTGGTTAGCGATATCAGATAAATATATTATTTTTTTAATAATTTTTTGAAAATTTCTATTTTCAAAAAAATATTCTATTTCCTTTATAGCATCATAATACAATTGATATAATTTTGGCGCAACAATCACTTTAGATAATTTATTAGAAAAATATTTCTTTAAAAAACTAGCATTCCGAGATGCAAGATTTACAATATTATTCACAATATCAGAATTAATTTTAAATAAATAATCATTTAAATTCATTTCAATATCATCTATAGAGTCAGATAACTTTGAAGCAAAATAATAACGTAAAGAATCTGAATCAAAATATTTTAACCAATGATCAGCCGAAATCATCATGCCTTTAGATTTAGATAATTTACTTCCATTAATTGTTAGATAACCATGAGCAAATATTTTAGTAGGTTTACGATATCCAATACCTTCTAAAATAGCTGGCCAAAATAAACTATGAAAATAAATAATATCTTTACCTATAAAATGATACAATAAAATATTGGAGTCTTTTTTCCAAAACTTATCTACAGAAAAATTTGAACTAATTAAGCTTAATTCTTGAATGCAACTAATATATCCTATAGGCGCATCCCACCAAACATAAAAATATTTTTTTATAACACCTGGAATTTTAAAACCAAAATACGGTTTGTCACGTGATATATTCCAATTTTTCAAACCTGTTATTAACCATTCTTTAACTTTATTTACTACAGGAACTTGTAAAGAACCAGAATGTATCCAATTCTTTAAAAAATTTGAGAATTTTGATAATTCTAAAAAAAAATGCATAGATTTTTTGATAACTGGCTGGGAATTAGATAATATAGATTGGGGTTGTATTAATTCCACACCATTATATGTAGCACCGCAAGAATCACAATGATCACCAAATTGATCACGAATCAAACAAACAGGACATGCTCCTTTAACTAAACGATCTGATAAAAACATTTGTAAAGATGTATCATATAATTGAGGTATTATTTTTTTAGAAATTAATTTTTTTTCTTTTAAAGTTTGATATATATGACAACATAGCTTTTTATTTTGTTTACTATCTGTAGTGGAATAATAATCATGTGAAATAGAAAACTGAGATAAAACTTTTTGATGTTGTTTTTTCATTACAAGAATTAATTCATTAGGATGAATATTTAACTTTTTGGCATGTAAAAAAATTGCTGTTCCATGCGCGTCATCCGCACAAATAAATGTTACCTGACGATTTCTTAAGCGATGATAACGAACCCAAATATCTGCTTGTACTTGCTCTAAAATATGCCCTAAATGTAATTTTCCATTAGCATACGGAAATGCACATGTCACTAAAATATTTTTGATAGTATTGTTCATAAAAACCTAATAATAAAAGAAAAGTATTAAAATTATTTAATTAATGCAAGGCAGAGACGCTATCAAAACCGCATCTCTACCCAAATATATAAAAAAAAGAATTAGTGTGCCCAATCTAAATGAAAAGATCCAATTTTATCCACTCTTTTATAAGTATGAGACCCAAAATAATCTCTTTGTGCTTGAATTAAATTAGCTGAAGAATTTATAGCACGATATGAATCATAATATGATAAAGCTGCAGAAAAAACTGGAACCGCAATTCCATTTTTCATGGCAACTGTAACAATACGACGCAAAGAATTTTGATATTCATTAATAACATCTTGAAAAAGAGGTGTAATTAATAAATTAATTAACTCATTATTTTCAGAAAAAGAACTCATAATATCATTTAAAAAATTAGCACGAATGATGCAACCAGCTCGAAAAATTTTTGCAATATTCGAAAAATTTAAATTCCATAAATATTTTTGCGAAGCTTCTTTCATTTGATTAAATCCTTGCGCATAAGAAATAATCTTTCCTAAAAATAATGCCTTTCTTATATCCTCGATAAAATCTTTTCTGTTTTTAGAATCAATGATTTTACACTTAGGTCCTTTTAAAATAGTTGCCGCAATAAAACGTTGTGAACGTAAAGAAGATAAATATCTTACAAAAACAGACTCTGTAATGACAGAAAGTGGAATATGTAATTCTAATGCGCTTTGAGCTGTCCACATGCCCGTTCCTTTATGTGACGCTTCATCTAAAATGAAATCTAATTCATATTTTCCTTGAGAATTTTTTTTTCTTAAAATTTGACTCGTAATTTCAATTAAATAACTAGATAACTCACCCGTATTCCATATACAAAAAGTATCAGACATTTCTTTATTATTCATACCTAATAATATTTTTAATAAAAAATAAGATTCAGCGATTAATTCCATGTCACTATATTCAATACCATTATGTACCATTTTTACATAATGACCGGCTCCATTAGGCCCAATATATTGCACGCAAGCTTCATTATTATATTTTGCAGAAATATTTTTAAAGACATCTGAAATCCTTTTATATGCTTTTTTAGTTCCTCCTGGCATAATAGCCGGACCATTTAAAGCACCTTCTTCTCCACCTGAAATCCCCGTGCCTAGAAAAAGAATCTTTTTTTCTTTTAATAAATTACAACGTGAAATAGTATCTTTAAAAAAAGAATTTCCGCCATCAATGATTAAATCATCATCTTCTAAATAAGGTAATAACAAGGAAATCAAGTCATCAACAGGCGCTCCAGCTTTAATCATTAATATAACGCACCGAGGTTTTTTTAATGAGCAAATAAATTCCTTTAATGAAAAAATAGGAAAAATTCCTGAAATAGGATTTTGAACTAAAATTTTAGTTGTAGAACTAATAGATCGATTAAAAACCGAAACCTTATATCCATGATTAGCGATATTATGAGCTAAATTTTTTCCCATTACACCCATACCAATAACACCCAGATCATTTTTTAACATAAAAAATCCTTATTTATTGAATATAATATATAATTTACCAACTAAATAAAACTAAAATCCAACATCACCATCAATTTATAAAAATATATTGATTAAAAGTATATTTTATATTAAAATAATTTTTTATATCAAAAAATAAAAAAAATAAAAGAAAATCAATGTTTCATGCGATTTTTTAAATTTTTAATAATATTATTAAAAGATAAATTTCGCTCACGTAAAAGCACTAAAATATGAAAAATTAAATCAGAAATTTCATTAATCAAATTAATTGAATTATTTTCTAATGCAGCTATAACAGTTTCAATAGCTTCTTCTCCAACTTTCTGCGCTATTCTAGCTATTCCAGAAGAATATAATTTCTTTGTATAAGAAAAACCTAAACTATCATTTTTTCTACTTTCAATAAGATTATCTAATTGATATAAAAATAAATAACTAAATGAATGATTCTTAAAACAACTCCCGCGATCTAAATGACAAGTATTTCCAACAGGTTTAACTTGCACTAAAAGTGCATCTTCGTCACAATCCAAAATTATAGATATTACGTGTAAAAAATTTTTAGATAGTTCGCCTTTAGTCCAAAGTCTTTTTTTAGTTCTAGAAAAAAAAGTTAATAATTTCTTCTCAATAGTATTTGATAATGCTATTTGATTCATATATCCATGCATAAGTATTTCACCAGACAAATAATGTTGCACTATAACAGGAACCATATTATTAATTTTCTTCCAATTCAATTTGTCTATATTTTTGTCAACAAACATTTCCGAATTTCCACTCCATGATGCATTAAAAAGTCTTTTAAAATATTAATAGATATAATTTTATTATGAAAAACTGAAGCAGCCAAAGCTCCATCTACATTCGCTTTTTGAAAAACAAATAAAAAGTCCCGTACATCTCCAGCTCCACCAGATGCAATCAATGGAACCTTACATATTTTTCTTACTTTTGATAATTGAGAAATATCATAACCTTTTTGCATTCCATCAGTATTCATTGTATTTAAAACTATTTCTCCAGCCCCTAATAACTGAATTTTTTTAATCCAATCAAAAGTATCCCAACATGTTTGAAAAATTTTTTTTGAATCTCCAGTATACTGAAAAACCTCATATTTTTTTTTTCTTTTATTAAACCAAGAATCTACACCTACAACAACACATTGTGAACCAAAACGATCAGCTAAACGACTAATTAAAAAAGGATCTAAAAGAGCGGGAGAGTTTATAGAAATTTTATCAGCACCTAATCTCAAAATTTTTGCTGCTTCTTCTATTGTATTTATACCACCAGCTACAGAGAAAGGTATATTAATCACTTCAGCTATACGTGAAATCCAATCTTTATTTACAATACGATTTTGAGAAGAAGCGGTAATATCATATAATACTAACTCATCAATACCTTCATTCGAGTAAAATTTTGCTAATTGAACAATATCTCCAATAATTATGTGTTTTTTAAATTGAATTCCTTTAACCACATAACCATCTTTAATATCTAAACAAGCTATTATACGCTTCGCCAACATTTTATTGCCTCCGGCAAAGTGAATCTCTTTTCTAAAAAAGCTTTACCAATAATAATATTTTTTATTCCTGTTTTTTTTAATTTTTTAATATCATTAATATGGCTGATTCCACCTGAAGCTTGAAAAGATATTTTGGGAAAAATACGTGCTAAATTCCGATATAATTTAAAATTTGGACCAAAAAAAGTGCCGTCTCGTGAAATATCAGTACATAAAACATGTTTTAAGCCATATGGTAAAAAAAAATTAATTAATTCTTCTAAAGTAATATTTGTAATATTTTTCCAACCATTAATAGCTACTTGATTTTGATTATTTTTATTGATTTTGATATCAATAGCCAATATGATTTGCTCACAATCAAAATATTTTAACCATTTTTTTAATTTCTCTGCTTCTGTAACCGCTATCGTCCCCAATACAACTTTAGAAACTCCATTCGACAATAAATATTGTATATCTTTTTTTGATCGTATTCCTCCTCCGACTTGAAAAATTGTTTTACAATTTTCCGGAAAAATATCTTTAATATCTTTTTTTCTATTTAAGGGATCTTTACAACCACCTAAATCTACTAAATGAATTTGTTCTGCTCCTTCATCAACATATTGTTTTATTTTATCAACAATCCGATCTTTATATAACGTTTGTAAATGATAATTGCCCTGATATAACCTTACCACAGTATTTTTTATATAATCTAATGACGGAATAATCATATTTTTAAATCTCTAAAAAATTTTTTAATAATTGTAAACCATTAATCCCTGATTTTTCTGGATGAAATTGAACTCCAAAAAAGTTATTTTTTTTTATGGCAGCGCTAAAAAATGATCCATGTTTTGTTAGTGCGATTGTATATTTAGTAGGATAGATACAATAACTATGTAAAAAATAAAATCTTGTACCAGAATCAATACCATCAAATAAAATATTATATTTATGAAAATAAACATTATTCCAACCAATATGTGGTAATGAATACTTCTGACTATGTAATCTTACCGTTAAATCCGGTATAATATTTAACATTTTACATCTATTATTTTCTAAACTTATATTCGAAAAAAGTTGCATTCCTAAGCAAATTCCTAAAACAGGTTGCTTTAATTGACAAATCGTCTCTATTAAATTTTTTTTACGTAACATCATCATAACTGATGTTGAAGATCCTACTCCAGGTAAAAATATTTTTTTAGCAGTTAAAATATCCTTGCGATTATCACTAATTAAAACTTGATAACCTAACCGTTGAATCGCTATTTTTACAGAAAATAAATTTGCGCAACCTGTATTTATAATAACAATTGACATTATAATAAACCTTTTGATGTCGGTAATATTTTATCTTGAATATGTATAGCTTGCCTTAAAGCACGACCAAAAGATTTAAATATACCTTCGGCACAATGATGATCATTTTCTCCTGTAGCATAAATATGTAACGATGCTTGCATTGATTGTGATAAAGAATCAAAAAAATGTTTAATCATACAAGAACTTAAGTCTCCTATAAATTTGTTTTTAAACTTTACTTTAAAAATAAAACAAGAACGCCCTGAAAAATCTAAAAAACAAGAAGATAAACTTTCATCCATAGGCAATGTAAAACCATACCGTGCTATTCCAAATTTATTACCTAATGCCTTTTTTAAAGCTAAACCTAATGCAATTCCAATATCTTCAATCGTGTGATGATCATCAATTTTTAAATCACCTTGCGCATGAATATATAAAGATATACCGCTATGTACCCTTACTTGATCCAACATATGATTTAAAAAATCTATACCAGTATTGATATAATTTTTTATTGATTGATCTAAATTAATTTTAATAAAAACTTTTGTTTCATTTGTAGTTCTTGAAAAAACTGCAGAACGATATACTTTAGTTAATATATCTGTAATCTTTTTCCAAGATAATTCTTTAGAATGATACAAAAAACCACGAATCCCCATATTTTTTGCTAACTGTAGATCAGTTTTTCTATCTCCTATAACACAACTATATTTTTTATCCATTATATTATTATATAACCAATGTTTAACTAGTTCTACCTTTGGCTTTCGACAATTACAATTATCATGTATATAATGTGGACAAATTAAAATACTTTCAAAAAAAATACCTTGTGACGCAAATACTTGTAACATAAAATTCTGTACTACACTAAAATTTTTTATTAAAAAATTAGGACTTCCTAAACCATCTTGATTAGTAATTAATATTAAATGATAACCAAAACGAATTAATTTTAATAAAGAAACTATTACATAAGGTTCAAAAAATAACTTATTTAAACTATCAATCTGATAATCTTTAGGTTCTCTTATTAAAGTTCCATCGCGATCAATAAAAATAAATTTTTTTATCATGCTAATTATTTTTTTCCTCAAACACAGATAACAAATCAATAAATTGATGACATTCACCTTCTGTGCCTATTGATACTCTTAAACAATTCTTTAAATTTAATTTATGTGATTGACTTCTCACAATAACACTATTTTCTTCTAAATATTTAAATATCTTATTAGCTGAAAAAAATTTAATTAGTAAAAAATTAGCATCACTCAAAAATATTTTTTTTACAAATGAAAAATTAAGCAGCTTTTTAAAACACCATAACTTATACTTTAAAATCATGAAAACATTTTTTTTCATTAAATTAATATTACGTATACTTAATGCTTCACTGGCTATCTCAGAAACTGGAAGCGGAATAGGATATGGAGCAATAACTTTTTTTAGATAATTGATTATTTTGACATTAGATAATAAAAAACCACATCTTAATCCTGCTAATCCAAAAGATTTTGATAATGTTCGTAAAATAATAAGATTAGGAAATTTATAAATTTTTTTTACCATACTTGCTGTTATAGAAAATTCAATATATGCTTCATCAATTACAAAAAGAACATTTTTATTCAATATATCTAGTATAGTATAGATATCATCTTGATTAATTAAATTACCTGTCGGATTATTAGGATTACATAAATAAATTATTTTTATATTAGATAAATTCCGTTGAAGTTCCAAAAGATTTAATTGAAAATTAGCGCAACTATTAATTTTTACAATATCTACTCCTAAAATCTTTGCACTTACTTCATACATATCATACGTCGGAGGAAAAATCATTATTTTATCAGTTTTCGGAATACAAAAAGTTCGAATAAGTAATTCAATACCTTCATCTGAACCTCTTGTAACTAAAATATTTTTCTTATTAATCTCAACATATTCTGAATATTTTTTTAATAATATTTTTGGTTGAGGCTCAGGATATCGATTTAAATTTTTCTCCAATCTACCAACAATATTATTAAAAAATGGTGATTCATTAGCGTTCAACCATATATGACCATGCGACTTAATACATCTAGCGGATTGATATGGTATTAAATTACGTATATGATCAGGTGCTAATTTTTTCATATCATCCTTTTATATTTTTTATTAAGTAGTTTTCAATAATTTAGTTCTAACTAAAATAGAATGATTATGTGCATCTAAACCTTCTATTTTTGATAAAACCGCAATACTATTAGCTAAATTTTTTAAAGCATTTTTAGAAACTTCTTGTATCGTAATAAATTTTTGAAAATCTAAAACACTTAATCCTGAATACGTTTTAGCATATCCATATGTTGGTAATACATGATTTGTACCTGTAATATAATCGCCTACCGATTCTGGTGTCCATGACCCAATAAAAACAGATCCAGCATTTTTTATCCAAGCTAAATATTTTCTTGCATCTTGAATATGTAGTATCAAATGTTCTGGAGCATATTGATTCGAAATGTCAAAAGATGTTTTTAGAGAAGGAGTAATAATAATTTTACTATTTTTCCAAGCATGTAAGATGTATTCTAATCTAGATAAATGTTTTATATGTTTTTTTAAATAAAAATATACGTGATAAGCTATGTTTAAACAAGGCGTTAACAAAATTACTTGAGCATTATAATCATGCTCGGCTTGAGCTAATAAATCAGCCGCAATAAATTCAGGATTTGAAAATGTATCAGCGATAATTAAAACTTCAGAAGGTCCAGCAGGCATATCAATAGATAAACCAGAGACCATATCACATAATTTAATTTTAGCTGCAGTAACAAAAGCATTACCAGGACCAAAAATTTTATCTACTTTTGAAATAGTTTTAGTTCCAAAAGCTAAAGCTGCAATTGCTTGCGCCCCGCCTAACTGTAAAATTCTTTTAATATTACATATTTTAGCTGCATATAACATCTCATTAGTAATTGGTGGCGGCGAACATAAAGTAATATTAGGACACCCTGCTAAATTAGCGGGAATAGATAACATTAAGGCGGTCGATATCAGAGGTGTAATGCCTCCAGGAACATATAACCCTACTGACTGAATCGGAGTTACAATACGTTGACATCGAATTCCTAAAGATATGTTGACATCTATATTTTTAAATTTTTGAAAACTATGAAATTTTGTAATATTATTAAAGGAAGTTAATATAGCTTCTTTAAAATTATCTTTAACTAAAAAAGACGCTTGCTGTAATTTTTTTTCAGAAATAAAAAAATCATTTAGTTTTATTTTATCAAATTCTAAAGTATATTTTTTTAATGCAGCATCTCCATTCTTTTTAACATTGTTAATAATCTTCAAAACTTTTTTTTTAATATCATTTTTTTTATTTAATAACGGCCGTAACAATATTTTATTCCGTTGTTCGGAATTCATATTATTCCAGTCAAAAATATTTTTACTTAACTTACACATAATTATTTTTATTCCATCATTTTTTCAATTGGCAAAACTAATATAGAACTAGCTCCTAATTTTTTTAATCCTTCCATGGTTTCCCAAAAAACAGTTTCACTACTTACCATATGTAATACGACTTTACTTTTATCTCCTACTAATTCTAATACTGTCGGTCGCTCTATACCTTTTAATAAACCCATTACTTGCACTAATTTTTCTCGAGGAGCATGCAACATAATATATTTAGATTCCCGAGCTTTAATTACTCCTTGGATACGTGTTAATAACTGATCAATTAATTGATATTTAAATGAAGAAATATCATTCATTTTTTGAGATACTAAACAAGCGCTAGATTGATAAATTACTTCAACTTCTTTTAATCCATTAGCTTCTAAAGTTGCTCCTGTAGAAACTAAATCACAAATAGCATTTGCTAATCCAGCATTGGACGCTACTTCTACTGAACCATTTAATACAAAAGGTTTAAAAACAATATTTTTTTTATCAAAATATTTTTTTAATAAATAAGGATATGATGTAGCAATTTGTGCATTTTTTAAACAAAAAATATCTAAGTATTTCATTTCCATAGGTACAGCTAAAGATAATCTGCAAAAACCAAAATCTAAACGCTGTAAAATTTTATATGATTTTGAAACCGTACCTAAAAATTTTCTTGATAATTTTTCTTCTTCTAAAACATTAGCACCTACAATTCCTAATTCTACTACTCCATCCATAATTAATCCAGGTATATCATCATCTCTTACTAACATAATATCAATTGGCATATTTTCAGCGAAAGCTATTAAACTAGACTTTTGTAAATTAATTTTTATACCACATTGTTTCAATAAATTTTTCGAATCCAAACTTAAGCGACCTGACTTTTGTATTGCTAAACGTAAACGATTTTTATTTAACATGAATAAAATCCTTAATAGAGGTAAAGATATTATATTATTTTTTTATAAAACAAAAAAATTTTTTATTTTTAATTATAATTTTTTAATTAAATAAAATATTTACCTAATCTAAGTGAAAAAAAATCATAAATTCTATTATTTACATCAACAATAATTTTTATAAAAATATTATATTTAAAAAAATTATTAATATTATAATATACTCTATAAATTATCTAAACATCGGATAATTTATTATATTTTCTTTTTTAAAAAAATAAAAATAGCAGCATCAGACCCAAATGTTTTCGGAGCTTGATGAAATGCTATTACATCAGGATGTCTTATTAACCAAAAAGGAATTTGATTTTTTAATATTTTTTTTCCATATCCATGAATGATGCTCGCGCAAATAATATTTTCTTGAAAACATATTGTTATAAGTTTTCCTAATTCTTTTTCTGCTTGGTATAAATTCACACCATGTAAATCTAAAATAATTTCTGGTATATATTCACCTTTTTTTAATTTCTTAATATCAATATTACAATTTAATGTACGTATAAAAAAAACAGGGTCTTCACAAATAAAAAAAGGCTTATCAAAAGAAAAATTTTTAAAATAAAAACAATGAGCATTCTGTTCTATAACATTTCTTGTATACCACCGTAATTTTTTTCTATTATAAATTGGTCTATGATAAACTCTATCTTGTTTAATTTTTTTAACGCCTTGCATTTGATAAAGAAAAAAATCTTTTTCTTGATCAGAAATTTTATTTTTTTTTTTCATAAATAAATCTACCATAATAATTATTAATAAAAAATAATAAATATATATTTTTAAAAAAATAAATTATATATTTATTTCAGTTTAAAATTTATATCAAAAAATAAAAAAATAATTTCTAAAAAAATTTTTATTAATAAAAATCTATACTAAAAAAAACTAAAATAAAAAAATAAATATTTTTTTTAAAAAAATATAGAATTATTAATTTATTTTCATGCGCGAAAACATTATAATAAGTATATCAGCAGAAAAATAAAAGAATAAAAAAATCGATTGTACTATAAAGAGGTGAATATGGCAGGAAATACCATTGGAAAAATATTTCGCGTAACAACATGTGGTGAATCACATGGATCAATGTTAGCAGGAATCATTGACGGTATGCCACCAAAATTTCCATTATCTGAAACTGATTTACAATATGATTTAAATCGAAGAAAACCTGGTTTTTCAAAATACACAACGAAAAGACGTGAAAATGATAAAGTTAATATTTTTTCAGGTGTTTTTAATGGATATACTACAGGTACTAGTATAGGTATTACTATTCTCAATACTGATATACGCTCACAAGATTATTCAAATATTCAAAATATATATCGACCAAATCATGCTGATTATACATATGAAAAAAAATATCACATTAGAGATTATCGCGGAGGAGGTCGGGCTTCTGCACGAGAAACAGCTATCAGAGTAGCGGCCGGAGCTATTGCAAAAAAATATTTAAATTATATGTACGGAATTAAAATCAGAGGATATCTACTACAATTAGGTGATATTTATTGCCCTTTTCATTCTTGGGAAGAAGTTGAAAAAAATCCTTTCTTTTGTAGTAATCCAGAAAAAATTGCTCAATTAAAAAACAAAATAATAAAACTCAAAAAACAAGGAAATTCCATAGGCGCAAAAATTGTTGTAATAGCACAAAATATACCTCTTGGACTAGGAGAACCAGTATTTGATCGATTAGATGCAGATATCGCCCATGCAATCATGAGTATTAATGCCTCTAAATCAGTAGAAATTGGAGACGGAATCAATGTTACGCAACAATCTGGAAGTGTTCATAGAGACGAAATATCTCAAAAAGGTTTTTCTAGTAATCATTCAGGGGGAATTCTAGGAGGTATTAGCAACGGAAATGAAATAATCGTAACAGCAGCCTTTAAACCTACTTCTAGTATAAAAATTCCCGGAAAAACTATCACAAAACAAGGTAAAGAGACAACAATAGTCACTACAGGAAGACATGATCCTTGCGTCGGGATTAGAGCTATACCAATTGCTGAAGCAATGTTAGCTATTGTTTTAATGGATCACACATTAAGAAATCGTGCTCAATGCAGTCAATTAATACATATTCAAAGATAAAAATTTATTAATAAAAATTATTTCTCTTAAAAATTTATTTTTTTATAATAAAAATTCTTATTTTAACAAAATAATTAAATAAATATTCAAATATTTTTTAATAACTAAACAAACTAAAATAATGAATAAAAAAAAATAATTCTGAAACGACTGATATATTCTTAACATGCATCATAAAAAAAATATTTCTAATATTATTATTAATTTAAATAAATTTCAAAAATTAATAATCTACCTACCTAAAAATATTAATTCTCACTAAAAAAAACATTATTATATAGTTACAAACTATATAATAAAAAAAATATTAAAAAAAAAATTTATATTTTCTATAATATAGAACAATGTATTAAATCAGTATATTTTTTGTAAAATATATTATTTATATATCTTATATACATCTTATATAAATAAAAAAAAACTGTAATTTATAAAAATATTAAGTAGATAAGGAATAAAAAAATGTTTAAAGGAAGTATGGTAGCATTAATTACTCCTATGGATAAAAAAGGAAAAATTTGCAAAAAAAGCCTAAAAAATTTAATTGATTATCATATCAAAAATAATACTTCCGCCATTATTGCAGTAGGAACAACAGGAGAATCAGCAACTTTAAATAAAGAAGAACATATAGATGTAATTATGACAACTTTAGAACTAGCAGATGGAAAAATTCCAATCATTGCCGGAACAGGTTCTAATTCTACCGCAGAAAGTATATTACTAAATAAAAAATTTGAAAAATCCGGAATTTCTGGATGTTTAAATGTTACTCCGTATTATAATCGTCCTACACAAGAAGGACTATATCTCCATTTTCAAGCTATTTCAGAATCTACCGAATTACCACAAATATTATATAATGTACCAAATCGAACAGGATGCGATTTATTACCTAAAACTACTGCGCGATTATCAAAACTAAAAAATATAATTGGAATAAAAGATGCAACAGGAGATTTATCAAGAATCAGTCAATTAAAAAAATTAATAAAAAAAGATTTTCTTTTAATTAGTGGGGATGATAAAACAGCCCTAGATTTTATGAAATTAGGTGGTGATGGTATTATTTCTGTTACCGCTAATATTGCAGCAAAACAAATGACTAAAATATTTAATTTTGCTCTACAAGGAGATTTTTTCAATGCATATTTAGAAGAAAAAAAAATTTTTCTTCTCAATAATCTTCTTTTTCGAGAACCTAATCCGATTCCAATAAAATGGGCTGCTAAGTATCTTGGGTTAATAACCACAGACACAGTTAGATTACCATTAACACCATTATTACATGCAAACAAAAATATTCTTCAAAAAGAAATTGATAAAATAGGATTAAGAAAGAAATTAAAAAATAATTTTTAAAACAAATCCCGCTTATGCAATGATGAAAATGATCTTTTATCATTGCATAAAGATGATAGATAGTAATTTTTACTATAAAACAATCATTATTGTAAAAAAAATTTAAATAAAAAAATATTTAATTTGAAAATATTTTACAGAGAATACGTTCATATATTTTTTGTAATAAATATAAATGTTTTATATTAATACATTCATTTATTTTATGAATAGTAAGATTTTCCAATCCAAATTCTATAATTTCTTTTGCTATATTATGTATAAAACGACCATCAGAGGTACCACCAGATGTACTAATTTTTGGTGTAATTTTATTATAAAAAAATATACTTTCCGAAATAATTTTACTTAAAAAATTTATCTTGGAAAAATACGGTTGAGCATGTATAGTCCATTGTATGGAATAATGTAATAAATGTTTTTTTAATAAATTTATAATGATATTTTGAATATTTTGATCTGTCAAAATATTATTAAAACGAATATTAAATGCTATTTTTATAAAACCTGGTATCATATTACTAGAATATTGACGGCATATTTGTATCTTAGAAATTTGTATTTGCGAAGGTAAAAAAAAAATATCTCCTTCGTCTAATAATAAAGTCGATAATTCAGATAAAAAAGGAAGAGATTTATGAATAGGATTCACAGCTAAATGAGGATATGCAATATGACCTTGTATACCATAAATAATTAATTTAGCGCTCATAGAACCGCGCCGACCATTTTTAATGCAATCACCTACAATATTTTCACTAGTAGGTTCTCCAATTATACAATAATCTATTAATTCATTTCGATTTTTTAAAATTGAAACTACTTTTTTAGTTCCATATTTACCGGATGATTCTTCATCCGAGGTTATTAAAAAAGATATGCGTCCGAAATATTTTTTTTTTTTCATTAAAAAATTTTCTACGGCGACCACCATAGCCGCCAATGCACCTTTCATATCCGCAGACCCTCGACCAAATAAAAAACCATTTTTTATAGTTGCACAAAATGGCGGAAAAAACCACTGATCTTTCAAACCAGTCGGAACTACATCAGTATGTCCAGCGAAACATAATGTTTTTCCTCCGGTACCTTTCCAAGCCCAAAGATTTCTAGTATTTTTAAAGTTGATTTGTTCGACCGTAAAACCGCAGCGCTGAAACCTATGAATTAAAATATCCTGACAACCTAAATCATCTGGACTAACCGATGGAATATTAATTAATTCTTGTGCAAGCTTTAAAGTTGAACCATACATGATACGTTACGCCCTTTTTATACTTAATTTATTAATGTTTAAAAAAATCATTGTATCGAATTTTTATTGTATAAAAAATTACTTAATAAAATTAATTTTTTATCTTTTAAATAAATTTTTTTTTATACTTAAAAATATTTTTTCTTCTGTTAAACCAAAAAAATCAAACAAATCATGACTAGATCCAGATTCACCAAATGTATCGATACCAAACCTCAAACTATTTAAACCCCCTACATATTTATACCAAAAATTAGTTAATCCCGCCTCAATAGAAACTCTTTTTGTAATATTTTGAGGTAATATGGATTCTTGATATGCAAAAGATTGACTATCAAAAAAATCAGTCGACACCATAGATATAACACGAACACCATAACTTTCTTCATATAATCGTTTTGCCACATTAATAGCTAATTGTACCTCCGAACCTGTAGAAATAATAATCAGATCAATCTTTTTACCAAATTCTCTAATAATATAGCCGCCTTTATATATATTTTTGATTTGTTCTGTCGTACGAGAAAATTGAGGAAGATTTTGTCGTGATAAAATTAATGCTGTAGGTCCTGATTTTCTTTTTAAAGCAACATGCCAAGATATTGCTGTTTCAAGAGCATCACAAGGTCTCCAAACACTTAAATTCGGAGTTTGTCTTAAACTAGTAATATGTTCGATAGGTTGATGTGTTGGACCATCTTCTCCTACACCAATAGAATCATGTGTATAAACAAAAATATGATGTGTTTTCATTAATGCAGCCATACGCACAGCATTTCGCGCATAATCAACAAAAACTAAAAAAGTAGCTGAATAAGGAATAAAAAGACCAAAATGAAAAATACCATTAGCAATAGATGTCATTCCAAATTCACGAACACCATAATGTATATAATTACCAGAAAAATTATTTTTAATAGATTTTGAACCAGACCACATTGTTAAATTACTTGGCGCTAAATCTGCAGATCCACCTAATAATTCCGGAACAATATTTCCTAAAAGTTCAATAGTATTTTTTGATGCTTGTCTAGTAGAAATATGATTTAAAGGTGTTTTCAAAGAATTTAAAAATTTTTTCATTTCTGAATCCAAGCAAGAAGGTAAAATCCCTTTCAAACGACGTAAATATTCTTTTGCTAAATCAGGATATATAATAGAATATTTTTTAAAAATTTTATTCCAATTTTCTTCATCTTTTTTACCTTTAAACTTAGCGCTCCAAGCATTATATACTTTTTGAGGAATAAAAAAAGAAGGATATTTCCAATTCAATTTTTTTCGTGTTAATAATATTTCTTCTTCACCTAAAGGAGCCCCATGTACACTTGCTGTACCTTCTTTATTTGGAGAACCAAAACCGATAGTAGTATTACATATAATCATTGAAGGCTGTAAAATATTTTTCTTAGATTTTTTGATTGCTTTTGAAATTTCTTCTGTATTGTGTCCATCTATTTCAATAACGTGCCAATTATATGATTTAAAACGTTTAATAGTATCATCAGTAAACCAATTAGATACATTACCATCAATTGAAATTCCGTTTTTATCATAGAAAATAATTAATTTTCCTAGCTCTAATGTACCTGCTAAAGAACAGGCTTCATGAGAAATTCCTTCCATCAAGCAGCCGTCTCCTACAAAAACCCATGTATAATTATCAACAATAGAAAAATTTTTTTTATTAAAATATACAGATAATATTTTTTCCGCAATAGCCATACCGACTCCGGAAGCTAAACCTTGTCCTAATGGACCGGTAGTTATTTCTACACCTGGTGTACAATGTATTTCAGGATGTCCAGGAGTTTTCGAATGGCACTGTCTAAATTTTTTAATATCATCTATGGTTACGTTATAACCTGATAAATGTAATAAACTATACAACAACATTGATGCATGCCCATTAGACAATATAAAACGATCACGATTTGACCAGGAAGGATTTTCTGGATTATGTTTTAAAAAATCACGCCAAAGAACCTCTGCAATATCCGCCATACCCATTGGGGCTCCGGGATGACCAGATTTTGCTTTTTGAATTGCATCAATACTTAGCATTCGTATTGCATTAGATAATTGTTTACGACATAACATATATAATCCCTTAAAGGTAATTTATAAAAAAAATTTTAAAATTCATATCATCAATCACTTAAATTTTTTTTGATAGAAAAATTTCTAATTTCTCTTGATCGCTATTAAACTGACAAATGCCCTCAGATAATTTTTCAACAGCCATAGGATCTTGATTATGTAACCAACGAAATTCTGCTTCAGATAATACATTAGGTAGCATGTAACTTTTTTTAATCAGTTGACTATCTAATTTTCTATCTATTTGCGTCGTATATTTTTGTAATTCTAATAATAATACCGGGGATATTGTTAATCGATCACATCCAGCTAACTCTATAATTTGTTCTATTCTACGAAAACTTGCTCCCATAATAATAGTTTTATATCCATATTTTTTATAATGATAAAAAATTTTTTTTATAGCCATGATACCTGGATCTTCACTAGCTTTATAAATTTTTACCTGATTTTTTTTATTATACCAATCATAAATACGCCCTACAAATGGTGAAATTAAAAAAACTTGAGCATCAGCGCACGCTTGCGCTTGTGCAAAAGAAAATAATAAAGTTAGATTACAAAGAATACCCATTTCCTGTAAAGTTTTAGCAGCCTGAATACCTTCCCAAGTAGCTGCTAACTTTATTAAAATACGCGATTTATCTATTCCTAAAGTATTATATAAATTTACTATTTTAACTGCTTTTTTAATACATAAATCTATATTAAATGATAACTTTGCATCTATTTCTGTTGAGATATATCCCGGTATGTTTTTTAATATTTCAAAACCAAAAATTACTGATATCATATCTGTAGCATTAATTACTCTTTGCTCTATAGAACCACCTATTTTTTTAGCGTATATAATAGATTTTTCAACAAGTTGATTATATTTATTAGACAATACATTATTTAAAATAATCGAAGGATTAGTAGTGGCATCACTAGGTTTATATTTATGAATTAATTTTATATCTCCACTATCTACCGAAACTATAGTAAATTTTTTTAATACTTCTAATTGATCCATATATCCTCTTTTTAAAAATATTAGATAAAAAAACAAAAAAATATTCAATATTCAACAAAGAAAAAAATAAAAAAATAAATAAGAAAAAAATAAGAAAAAATCTATCAAGTATATTTTTTCAATACTAAACTCACATTGATTCCACCAAAACCAAAACTATTAGACATTGCTACAGAAAAATTTTTTTGAATACATTTTCTAACAATATTCATATTATATGCTAATGGATCTAAATGAACTATATTAATGCTGGGAGCAATAAAGTTATCAGTTAACATTAATAATATATAAATAATCTCATGAACTCCTGCAGCGCCTAATGAATGACCAGTAATTGACTTTGTAGAAGATATCCAAGGAATATTTTTAGAGAAAACGTTTTTTATAGCTTTTAGTTCTTTTAAATCGCCTATTTTAGTAGAAGTTCCATGTGCATTTAAATAATCTATTGATACCTCTAATCCTTGTAAAGCAGATTGCATAGCACGTTCAGTACCATCACCAGAAGGCTCAAAAATACTACTTCCATCACATGTTGAACCATAACCAATAATTTCAGCATATATTTTTGCTTTACGAGCTAAAGCAAAATTTAATTCTTCTACAACAATAATACCGCTTCCACCTGAAATTACAAATCCATCACGATTAATATCAAAAGCTCTAGAGGAAAGTTTTGGATTATCATTAAATTTTGTTGATAATACTCGCATCGCATCAAATTGACAAGCTAATTCTACACTTAGTTCTTCACTACCACCAGCAAAAACAATATCTTGTTTTCCTGATAAAATTAAATCTACTGCATGTCCAATGCAATTCGCAGAAGTTGCACATGCAGAATTAATTGAATAATTAACTCCATAAATTTTAAAAATTACACCTAATACTGCTGAAACAGAAGATGTCATATTTTTAATAATGGTAAATGGTCCTATTTTTTTAGGGTTCTTGTGACTTTTTATTAAATTAAACATTGTGGTTAAAACTTTAGGCGATCCACTCCCTGATCCAACTACCAGACCTATTCGAGGATTTTTTGAATATATATTAGGTGTTAACTTACTATCTTGAATAGCATTTTTCATCGACCAATAAGCATAATAAGAAGCATCATTCATAAATCTTAAAAAACTTTTTGGGGGTAATGATCGTTTATAAATATCAATATTTAAATTACCCCAGACATTACTACGTAAACCAAAATTTTTCATATTATTTGAAAATGAAATTCCTGAAACACCATTTTTTAAAGCGGATATAATATCACTTTTAGAATTTCCAATACTTGAAATGATACCTAACCCTGTAATAACTATTCTTTTCAAAGATTTTTATCTCTTAATGATTATATAATATCTTTAAAATAATTAATTTTTATTTTGTATATCTAAAAAATTATCATATAATATGTATATGTATTAATTATATATATATTATATATGTTTTTTAATTATAAAAAACAATTTTATTAAAATACACTTCTTAATATTATTTTTAAAATAAACTATAAATAAAAATATTTTAAATCAAAAAAAATAAAATATGAAGAAAAATTTATAACAATAACATGGTTAAAAATTATGTATAAAAAAAAAACTCTCTTGGAATATTATATATTGTACCAACACCTATTGGAAATCTTTTAGATATTACTTATCGAGCAGTAAATATATTAAAGAATGTTCATTATATTCTTTGTGAAAATATTCAGCATACTTTATGTTTGTTAAAACATTATTCCATAAACTCCAAATTGTTATTATTAAATATTCATAATGAAAAAAAAAAACTCGAGAATATCTTGAAATCTTAATCAATGGAAAAAATTTAGCTTTAGTTTCCAACGCGGGAACGCCATTAATTAATGATCCAGGAAATTTTCTTGTCCAAAACGCATATAAAAAAAAAATTCGCATTGTACCTTTACCTGGAGCATGCGCAGCTATTACAGCTTTAAGTGTATCCGGACTAAATATAAATAAATTTTGTTATGAAGGATTTTTATCTAATAAAAATAAAAAAAGAAAAAATCAACTCAATAATTTAAAAAATGAAAAAAGAACAATAATTCTTTATGAGTCCCCTCAAAGACTAAAAAAAACAATTCAATATATTGAGAGTGAAATGGGATCCACACGTATTTTAACTATTGCCAAAGAACTAACTAAAGTATGGGAAAATATTTATACCGGAACAGCAAAAAAAATTCTTCAAATGATTCAAGGAAATCCAAAATATAGAAAAGGTGAAATTGTAATTATAATAGACGGTAATAAAGAAAAAAATAAAGCTCAAATCATAAAAAAAATAAATAAAACATTTTATATATTAAAAAACGTAATGTCCACAAAAACTGCTATAAAAATAATTTCAAAAATATATAGAATTAAAAAAAATTCCATGTACAATATAATCGTCCAGAACCAAATCAATGAAGTTGATCAAACAGTCGCTGTTACAATTAATCATAATAACAGAGGAAAGTCCGGGCTCCATAGGGCAAAGGTGCCAGGTAACACCTGGGAAGAATAATCTTACGACTAGTGCAACAGAAAAAAAACTGCCTCATTATATTATATTATATTTTCTAATAAAAATTTTTAAGAAGAAATTATAAATAATAAAATAGGTCAAGGTGAAAAGGTGCGGTAAGAGCGCACCGCAAAGTTGGAGACAATTTTGGCACTGCAAACTCCACCTGGAGCAAGGCTAAACAGGGATCAAATAAAGCCCATATATTCCCGGGTAAGCTGCTTGAATTAATAAGTGATTATTAATCTAGATAAATGACTGTTCATGACAGAACCCGGCTTATCGATCAACTTCTTGATTGTTCTAAAAATTTATAGAATTATTGTAATAATATTACTTACCTGAAACTTGTATATTTTCTACTAGAATAGAAGAACAAAGAATTCTGTTATCTTTTTTTACATCATCAGATAATGTAATAATATTTCTCCAAATATCGATTAAATTTCCTGAAATTGTAATCTCACTCACTGCATAATCAATTTTTCCTTGTCTAATCCAAAAACCACAAGCGCCTCTTGAATAATCTCCTGTCATTATATTAACACCATTACCAAATAACTCTGTTATTAATAAACCGTTATATATTTCCTTAAAAAGAAATGGATATTTTATCACTGGTTTAGAACTATTTACTAACCAGTTATAAGTGCCACCGGCATGACCAGTACTATCGTATTTTAATTGATTTCCTGAATATGTATCTAATAACCATGTCTCTATACAACCTCGATTAATAATTTTTTTTTGCGTAGTAGCTACTCCTTCATGATCGAACAACTGAGAAAATAAACCTTTTTCTAAAAAAGGATCTTCAAAAATATTTAACCATTCAGGGAAAATTTTTTTCTTAAAATAATCTAATAAAAATGTTGTTTTTTTATAAATAGCATGACCATTTAATGCCGAAATTAAATATTTAAACAATCCTGCAGCGATATCAGAAGCAAATATAACCGGAATACGTTGAGTTTTTATTTTTTTTGCATTTAATTTCAAAATACTTTTTCTAGCACTTTCTCTTCCGATAAATTCAGGTGATTTTAAATCATAAAAATCACGAGCTATAGAATGAACAAAATCTCTTTCCATTGAAGTTTTATTACTAGCAACGGCACAATGAGATAAATAATTATATGTAGAACGATAAAAACCTAACCAGTCATAAGTATTACCTAAATATTTTAACGTAATGGAACTATCAAATGTAGCTCCTTCTGTATTGGTAATCTTTGAATCAAATTCTAAAGCACTATTTTCAACCACATTTAATAAATTAACAATCGTATTAAAATTATAAGACCAGGGAAAAAATAAATTTAAAGTTTTTTTATTATTAAACAATAAATTTCTTTTAGGTAATGTAGAATAAATATCTCGATCAGTATATTTAGAAATATTTATAGCTTTATCAATAGCTTTATAAATATTAGAAATCTTCACATTATTAAATAAAACAGATGCTTTTCGACCATGATTATATATAGTAACAAGACAAGTTACATTATTATATGATTCAATTTTATCAATATTTTTATATCGACTAGATACAAAAAAACCATACATTTTATTTAATTCAATACTGCCATGAAGATTTTTTTTTTTTAAATAAAATAAAGAACTTGTTAATAATTCCAAAAATTTCTTTTCACAATCTTTTACTTCATCAAACAATAACATTTCAGTTATCCTTTTCAAAATATAAAATAAAAAATATTTTCATAAAAAAAATGATATAATTTATTACTTTTTAAAAAAATAAAAAGAAAAAAAGTTTTTATATATATAAATATAAAATTTTATAAAAAAATATTCAGCACCTATCTACTATATAATAATTACTATGAATAATATAATATTTTTACAAAAAAAATAATATATAAAAATATCAAAAAAATTTTAAAAAGTATTTTATTTTTAATTTTATAAAATCTATAAAAAATATGTTTACCTTATTTTATATTAATCTCTTTTTATTCAAGGAAAAATTATATGAATAATTTTCAAAATATTCCAATAGGAAAAAAAATTCCATATGATATATATGGAATTATTGAAATTCCAGCTTTTTCTAGTCCCGTAAAATATGAAATAAATAAAAATTATAACGCTCTTTTTGTAGATCGATTTATAGCGACCCCTATGTTTTATCCATGTAATTATGGTTTTATCAATAATACTTTAGGTTCAGATGGCGATCCTTTAGATATTATGATTCCAACACCTTATCCTATCCAATCAAAAGCTGTTATAAGATGCAAACCTATTGGTATGTTAGAAATGGAAGACGAAAAAGGAAAGGATATAAAAATTATAGCAGTTCCACATAAATCAATTACAAAAGAATATCAACATATTAAAGATATTGAATATTTGCCGCAGCTCCTCAAAAAACAAATACTATATTTTTTTGAAAATTATAAATCTCTAGAAAATAAAAAATGGGTAAAGATTCAAGGTTGGAAAAGCGCTCAAAATGCACAAAATGAAATTTTATACGCTTATGAAAAAAATAAAAAAAAAATAAACTAAAAAAATATCATCATTAATTAATTAATTTAAAATTCATTAATGTAATCTTATTCTAGGAAAAAAATTATATGGCAAAAATATGTCAAATTACAAAAAGAAAATCAGTTTTTGGAAACCGTAGATCACATGCTATGAATGCAACAAAAAGAAAATTTTGTATTAATTTACAATATCATCGATTTTGGATACCTCAAGAAAAAAAATTTATTAAAATTAGAATTTCAACAAAAGGATTGCGCATAATTAATAAATTAGGCATTAAAGAAACATATCAAAAATATATTACTAAAAAAAAGAGATAAACAATGGCTAAAAATAATCGCATTAATATTAAATTAATATCTTCAGGTAAAACTGGACATTATTACACAACTACAAAAAATAAAAGAAATCAACCCGATAAGTTGCAATTAAAAAAATACGATCCTATTCTTAAAAAACATGTCATATATACAGAAAAAAAAATAAAATAAAAAAATATTTAAATTTATGGAGATCTATAAAAAGATCCCCATATCTTTTATATTAATTAATCATTTTTCTAAATTTTTTATTAAAAATATAATATCTCTATATTTTAAAATTTTAATATAGATAAAAATTTTTTTTTGATTCTAAAAATAATAAATATTTTAAAACATAACTAAAAAAAGAAAAAAAAATAGGAAATAAAAAAATAACAAAAAACTTTAAAAATAAAATACCTATTATTAAAATAGCAGGAAAAAAAACAGAAAATAATGACACTTGTGGAATCATCTTATTTAATATAGCTAAACTCATTTGTACAATTAATAAAAAAAACAAAATTGGAAGACTTAAAAAAAGACCGCTAAAAAAAATAATATTCGAAAAATATAACAAAGAAAAAAACATCTTTTTACTTATATAAGGATGAAATAAAGGAAAAACATTAAAACTTTTTATTAAAACCTTAATAATCCAAATATGTCCGTTAAAAAAATAAAAAAATAAAAATAAAAAAATATTTAAAAAATGTGATATAACTAAAAACTGACTATTTTCATTAGAATCAAAAAAAATCGAAAATGATAATCCTATCTGCGAACTAATAATTTCTCCTGTTAAATATATCGACGCAAAAACCAGTTGAATAGAAAATCCTAAAATCATACCTACTAATATTTGATATATCAACAAAAAAAATAACTCTTGATTAAATTGAACTTTTACTCCAAAAGATAATAAAGGAGATAAAAAAAAAGCAATAAAATATACAAATAAAATTTTTATTGGAGCAGTAATATTTTTATTATTAAATAAAGAAGAAAAACTAAAAAAAGCAAAAATTCTTGTCATAATTAAAATTATATGAAAATTTATAAAAAACAAAAAAAATTGTATAATAAAATTATTCATGTTGATAAAATAATAATCGGTATAAGATGAAATATATTATGAATATAATTAACCATAATTCTTAACATCCATGGCCCGAAAAAAATTCCTGAAATAAAAACTGATATCACTTTAGGTATAAAAGATAAAGTTTGTTCGTTAATTTGAGTAACAGCTTGAAAAATACTCACAAACAAACCGCTAATTAACGAAGCAATTAAAAATGGAGCTGATAACATTAACCCTAATTTAATAGAATTATGAAATAAATTTATAATAAATTCTTGAGTCATTATAATATAACCTTACATATTGGAAAGATTATTAAATAATAAAAAAAAAAATGAATTTTTTAAGTTATTTATAAAAATAAAATTACATTAAAAAACTTTGAGATAGTGACATAATTAATAAACGCCACCCATCCGCTAAAACAAATAAAATTAATTTAAAAGGTAAAGAAATAGTAGACGGCGGAACCATCATCATTCCTAAGGCCATTAATATACTGGCTACTACTAAATCAATAATTAAAAAAGGTATAAAAATTGTAAAACCAATCTGAAAAGCAGTTTTTAATTCACTAATCATAAAAGCTGGCAATAATATTCTCATTGGAACATATGATTTTTTTTCAGTATAAGGAACTTTTGCTAAGTTAAAAAATAATAATAAATCAGATAATTTAGTTTGTTTTCTCATGAAATTATGTAGTGGTATAAAAGAACGTTTTAAAGCAATCTCTAAATTAATTTCTTCATTTCTAAACGGAATATATGCCTTTTGATAAACTTTTTCAAGAACCGGAGACATAATAAAAAACGTCAGGAATAGGGATAATCCTACAAGAATTTGATTAGGAGGCGAGTATGGTGTTCCTAAAGCATTTCTTAAAAAACCAAAAACAATAATAATCCGAGTAAAACTCGTCATCATTAATAAAGCTACCGGAATAAAACTTAACAATGTAAATATAACAAATGTTTCAAGAGAAAATTTCCAAAAATTGCTACCTTGATTGATAACATTAAATATTGACTCAAAAGAAAAATCAGCAAATGATGTAACTGGATATAATGCAATAAAAAAAAAGAAAAGAATAAATTTATTAAACATTAAATTTTCTACCTAAATTTATTAAAAAATTTTTTTATGATCTTAAATATACTATCTTTTTTTCGAAAATATTTATGATTTTTCTCATAAGAAATTTTTTTTAATGATGGAAAAATATATAAAATAGTAATTTTATTCGGCGTAACAGCTAATACAAAATTTTTATTATATATATTAACTGTACAAATAAAATTTGAAGAATTTAAATAACATTTATTAAGAACATATATTGATTGATTTTCTTTCATATTATGAAAAAGGTTACTTTTTTTATATATAAAAAAAAACAAAAAAATAATCACTAAAACATAAAAAAGCGCGCCGCTAAAATGTAAAATCAGTTCATTATTCTTCATATTTTAATTTTCTTTAAAAAAAAATAATTTTTTTAATCATCATTGAGGATACCATTACCTATATGATATTCTTTGTCTGAGGCACCTATATTGCTAAATTTTGCATAAGATTTATGATACGAACACCATACTTTTCATTAACAATAACTAATTCACCTAAAGCTAATAAATAATCTTGAATATATATTTTTAATGGAACATTTTCCTTTTCATTTAACTGAAGTATTGATCCTTCAGATAAATTTAGTAATTTCTTTAAACTTAATTTTTTAGTTCCTAATTCAATAGTAATAGCAACCGGGATATTCATAAACGGTTTCATTTTTTTTAAAAAATCTAAAAAATCATTTTTTTTACTAGATATAGTATCTCCTGTTTCTTCTTTTTTTAAAATCTTCTGTTTATATATTTTATTATCACTGAAATCTTGATGAATTTTAATATCGTTATTAGATGCACTATCTTTTGAAGAAATAATAAACTTTTTATTTATCATACATTTATTCTCTGCATTAATAAAATTCTTAAAATATAAAGAACGATAACCATGATATATACCATATCTTCCTAAAATCAAAGGGAAATTATCAAAAAAACCCAATACATATTTTATTTTTTTTATACAAAAAATATCACCAATTCTTAAATCAAAAAAATCATTCAGTGATATAAAATAACTCATAATATTTATTTTTAAAAATAAATTAATAGATTTAATATTACATTCTATTTTTTTATTCCAAATTGTTTTAATATTTTTTTTTAAAAGATTATTTTGTTCATCATTTTTTAAAAAAATTTTGTATAAAATACTTTTTGGTATATATATTTTAATAACTTCTTTAAGGGAACTAAAAGTAACTTGAAACAAAAAAATGATATAATCATCTAAATTATTATTTTTAAAAAAATTTTTTACTGAATTTTTATTTTTAAAAACAGATTGAATAGAAATTCGAAAAAATTTTTTTAAGAAATCATTAAATATAATTAATATATTGTTTAAAACATGATTTATGATAGCAATATTATTTTTCTTTTTTGTACAATAAATGTTTTTTTTATATGCTATTAAATCACTATCTCCAAATAAAATATAAGTAAAAATTGCAAAAAAATTATGAGAAACCATTAAAATACAATATTCTTTTAAATTAGCAAGTTGAAAAATATTACTCTCTTGTTCAGATAATATTTTTTTTGCATAATATTGATTATTATATTTAAAAGATAAATATTGAAAATTAAATTTTATAGAAAAATTTTTTTTAAATCCATCATATAACATACAAGAAAATTGATGAAATAAAGCATCAAAGAAAAAAATTTTTCTATTAAACAAAAAACTTTTTAATTGTAAATTATCATTAGAAGAAGGTACACGTTGATCTTCTAAAGATATAGAATTTTTTTGATATTGAAATTTAACTGGCTTATTAATTAATTTCATATCATTTAGAAAAAATTTTTTTTTAACATGTTACCTCTCAAATAAAAAATTTTTTATAAAAAATTTTAAAAAATTACAAAAAAAATCCTATTTTTATTTCAATATTATATAAAATAAAAATTAAAAAATAATAACTTTTTTTTAATTAATTTTTTTATAAAAAAAATTACTTATTTAATATTTTTTCGTAAATATATTAATGTTTCAATAAAATTATCAGAATTTCTTTGTTCTTTTAACATAGAATTTTTTTTAATATTTTTATAAATATATGATTCTAAAAAACATATTTTTTTAAAAAAAAAATAAAAATTTTTGTGTAATTTCCAATGAATCTTTAATTTTTTATTATAATAATCGATATATTTATATTGTTTTAAAATAACTGTCTTTAACATATATAAAAAATTGAAGTAAGTATTTACTTGATACTGACTAATACCTATCAAAAAATCTTTATATAAATCATTATAATACTCTTTATAATATTTTTTTAATTGTAATATCTGATCAAAAATTTTTTTTTTTATGTATATAATCTTTTATTATATACATATTCTTTCTAATCGACAATTGAGATTTTTTTTTTAAATATAGCAAACTTCTTAAATAATTATTTTTCATATACTTTCCATAAAAAAACAATTTTTAAATATTATTTAATAATTTTTCTAATTTTTCAATAGAATATTGATAAGAAAAATGCTCAAAAAAATCTTGCTGTAAAAATTTTGTTAATTTTGGCCATATTTTAATAGCTATATCTAATAAATTATTTGTTCCTACAACATAAGCACCTAAAGTAATAAGATCTTGATGCAAGATATAACATGAAATTAATTTTTTAATATAAATAGCACTTTTTCTATGTCGAGAATTAATAATAGATGACATCACCCTACTGATTGATTTACTAATATCTATTGCTGGATAATGCCCAGTATCTGCTAAATCATTAGATAAAAAAATATGTCCATCTAATATAGATTTTGAAATATCCAAGATAGGATCATTAGACTCATCGCCTTCTGTAAGAATCGTATAAATAGCAGTAATAGAACCAAAATTTTTCGAAATATTTCCTGTTCTTTCTATTAATTCCGGAATTTTTGAAAAAATAGACGCAGGATACCCTTTCGCAATTGGTATTTCATTAATTGACAATGATATTTCTCTATACGCCATAGCATATCGAGTTAATGAATCAGCAATTAATAAAATATTATTATTTTTTTTACAAAAATATTCCGCAATAGATGTAGCATATTGTATAGCTTGTACTCGAAATAATGGCGAAGTACCTGCGGGAGAAACTATTACTACAGATTTTTTAAGACTTTCAGGTCCTAAAATATTATCAAGAAACTCTTTTACTTCTCTTCCACGTTCTCCTACCAAGACGATAACAATAATATCTACTTTAGAATGTCGGGCAATCATACCTAATAACATGCTTTTTCCAACACCAGCACGAGCAAAAATTCCAATTCTTTGACCTTTTCCGATAGTTAATAAACTATTAATAGCGCAAATACCAGTATCAAAAATTTCTTTAATGGGCGCACGATTTAATGGGTTTATTATTTGAGAAGATAAATCTCGATAATCATCTGTATGAATATTATTAAGACCGTCTAAAGGTAAACCAAAACTATCTAAAACACGCCCCAGTAATTTATATGAAAAAGGAAGTTTATCAAATATTAAAAATGTACTACTAAAAAATGAATAAGAAAAAACTTTAGCTCCCGGAAAAATACCATCTAAAGAATAAAGAGGCATTAAAAAACTATTTTTTTTAGAAAAACCAACAATTTTACAAATAATCGTAGGAGCTTTATTTTGATTATTATTTTCAATAAAACAAAATTTTCCAATAGGTAAAGTGATTCCAGACGCTTTCACTAAAAAATTATTTATACTAATAATATACCCTATCGATATAAAATTAGAGATAAAACTAATTTTTTTTTTAAAAATATTTACTCTTTTACACCATTTATTTTTTTTAAAAGTCATATTTTATCCTTTTGAACTAACAAAACTTGTTCAATTTCATTCCAACACCGCTCTACTGTAGCGTCTATCTCGCCTTCATCAGCAAGAACATAACAACTATGCATATTAATTTTTTTATCAGTACTCAATGTCCAATTATATAATTTTAATAATCTACCAAATTTTTCTTCTATAATTTTTTTTTTCTGAGGATGAATAAATAATTTAGGATTTCTTAACGTGCGTCTAAAATTTTTTAAAATATTTTTTATTTTATCTAATATAAAATTTTCATTAATTAATAATGAATTAGAAACAACAATTTTAGATATTTTAACAATCATTTTTAATAATTTTAATTCAAGCTGACTATCTAAATCATTAATCGACTTCCAGAAACATTTCAAAATATTTGAAAATTGTATCTGCAAATATTGTTCATAATTTTTTAAATATTTTAATGAAATTGAATTAAAACCCTGAAACCACCCCCGTTGATAACCTGTATCCAATCCTATTTGATACCCTTTTAGATACTGTTGTAAATTTTTTTTATTCATTTTTTTTTTAGAGTCTTTTTTGGAAGAATAATCTTTTTTTATTGTCAATGATTTAACGATATTATTTTCTTTACTATTTTCATCGCGCAAGTTTGGTCTCCAACGTTTCCATATTTTTTTTTTTATAAAATTTTTCATATTTATTTTCCTATCTTTTATTAATAAAAATTTTTCCTGTTTTTATAAACCCTTTAATAATATTTAATACTTTACGCTTCGCTAATGATATTTCTAAAAAAGAAAAAATTTTATTATCTAAATTTTTATTATAAAAATAATTATGTTCTTTTTTTGAAAAATTTTTATAAAATCTATTAGTTATACTTTCATCTATTGCTTTTAAACCCTTATATAATATTTCTAAATCAATATTTTGGATAATAAACTTAATATCATCATTACTTATGTTACACATATCGTTCCAAGTAAATAAAATACAATTAATTTCATTCGCTAAAGTTATATCTACAGATTTAATTTGTAGTAAAATATTTTTAATATTTTTTTTATTAAATAATTTTAAAATTTCTGTAATACGTCTTGTATTTTTTTTAGTCTTTAAAGAATTTTTATATTTCTTTAATAAGTATGCGAGAATTTGATTAAATTCTAATAAACCATGAGTAGTTAAAGGAATGAAATTTTCAATATCTAATAAAAAATTAGATTGTTCTATGATGTCAAATAATAATAGTAATTTTGCTGACACCGATTTTGAAAAATAAGTTAAAAGAACGGTAATAATCTGTTTGTGTTCATTTTTTACTAATAAAAAAATTTCATGAACATCTAGCGTTTCTAAAAAAATAATTTTTTTTTGAATAGATTTTTTTAATAAACATTCTTGAAGTACTATAGAACTTTTTTTATCACCTAAGCTTTTTTTAACTAATTGAGAAATATTATTTGTAATATCAAAACTAGATAATTTACTTTGATTTAAATATTGATAAAAATTTTTTATTATTTCCGAGGTATCATAATAAACTGTTAAATCAAAAGAAATCATAGCTTGTATTAATTGGCTAATTTCTTTATCAGAAAAAAATTCTAAGGTTTTTGCCGCTTCATCAATATTAATAGACATTAATAAAAGTGCGCTTCTTTGAATACCATTTAAATTCATTATTTATTTTTCATCCATAAACGAATAACTTTAGCTATAATTTTAGGGTCAATATCTAATTTCTTTTTATTATTAAAAAAATGTTTTGAATTTAATAAAATATTTTTATTTCTTAGTGCTATAGAAAATAATTGTTTTGAATTATCTGATTGAGAAAAAGATCTTTCTTTGTAAAAAGGTAAACCTTTAACTATATTATTATTTTTTATATATCGCTCAATAATTTTACGCATTAAAATAAAGAAAAAAACAAAAAAGAAGAAGAAAATAATAAAAAATTTATAAGAAAAAATCAAATTTTTATAAAATAAAAAAGAATTTATATGAATATCTTTTTTAGAAGTAAAAAATAATATATTGATTATCTGTAAAAAATCTCCGTGTTGATTTGAAAAATTCATTGCTGATTTTGTCATATTTGTAATATCTTTTATCTCTTTTACAGTCAATGGTATTAACTTTCCTAAGCTATTTTTTTTATAATTCACTAAAATTCTAACAGAAAAACTAATCAATGAATTTCGAAAAGTACGTGGATAAAAATCAGTATTATATTTTTCTATATTTTTTTTTCTTATACCAAAAAAATGAGATGAATTATTATTACTATTTCTTAATTTTAATATCTTTTTATCCGGAATGCTATTATTGACGGTAAAAATTTTTCTGATAGATTGAGAATTAATATTTTTCCGCATTCCAGTAACAATAGGCTTAATTTTTTTAGAACAAATATGAGAAGAAACATTTTTCAAAAAATTATTTTTTTTTGTAATGCCTAAGTTGTTTAAATATTCAGGTACTAAATTTAATAAATCAGGAATTTTTTTATTATGTTTTTTGTCTTTATATACAATGTTACGACGTTCTTGACATGAAATAATATGAGGATTTATTTGAATAATAAAATTTTTTGATCCTAAAAGAGGTCTTAAAATTTCGTTAATACGATGTAGATAATAATCTTTTAAAAAATCAACCTTTTTTTTTATATCATTATTGAAAAAACGTTTTAAATTTAAAGATAATTGATTCAATAAATTCCCATTATGATCAATGATTACAATATGATCTGCAGATAAATGAGAAATACTACCTGAAATAAGAGAAGAAATAGAATCAATTTGATTTTTTTTTAAGTAAGTGTCTGGATATAAAGTCACTACTACTGCCGCTGATGGAATCTCTTTTTTTTGTAAAAAATCATTATTTTTTTGATACGATAAATGTACACGTGCATACTTTATAGGAAAAATATTCATTAATGTTTTTGATAATTCTCCCTCTAAACCTCTATGATAATTTAATTTTTCATTAAATTGACTGATATTAAATTTATCATTATTTAAAAAATCAAAACCATAAATTTTTTCTTTATTTAAGTTATTATTCAATAATTTAAAACGTAATTCATGTATCCTATTTTCAGGAACTGAAAGAGACCCGGAAATATTATTAAATTTATATGGAATTTTCATAGATTGCAATTGAGAAACCACCCAAAATTCATCTTGATTAGATAAATGATCATATAAAACAGAATAATGAATATTATTAAACCATAAAATAAAAACAATTATAAAAGATAAAAAAAAAGAAAAAAAAACCATAAAAAATTGAAAATTTTTTAAAAAATAAAGAAAAATATTATTCCAATATTTAGTGCTTTCTGTTGTAACAATTTTATTTTTAATTTTCATTCAATTTACCTATCCTAAAAATATTCATATAATTTTTCTGTATTTTAGAGTAGAACTTGTAAGAAAATACAAAAAAGATATAATATAAAAAAATAATCATTTTTTTTAAAATATTAATGACTATAAAAGTTAATAAGTTATTTTAAAAAGTTATCGGACCACAACTATGAATATAAAGAATATCAAAAAAAATACACCAAAACCAATATATAATCAAAAAATAAAAAATAGTTATCATCAGAAAAAAAAAATAAAGAGTCAATTCTTTAAGATCGTTAATAAAATTTTAAATAAAAAAATTAATAAAAAAAAAGATAATTTTTTAAATATAAATAAAATTAAACTAAATGAAAAAATTAAAAAAATAAAACAAAAAAATTATCTAGGTTATAAAGATAAATGTATCGAATTAAATCAGGAAGGATTATGGATAAAAACATTAACCCAAATCAGAAAAAAACTAATTAGTGCATATGAAGAAATTATAAATATGCCAGTATAAATATATAAAAAATAAAATCATTATGCCAGATAATATATAATCTAGCATAATGCAATACTTATAAAAAGATGATCTATTATCCGTTAAATCATCTTAAAAAAGATATCTATGCAAAAAAAGAGGTTTAAAATATTTTTAAAAAAAAAATTAAAACTAAAAAAATATTTATTCACATATAAATTTTTCAAAAAAAGAGAAAATTTATAAAAAAATAAAAATAAAAAACAATTAAGAGATAAAAATCTATAGTAAAAATTATTTACTATATTAGTAATCATAAATCTTTAATATCTTTTGATTAAAAAATATTATAGTTTTTTATAAAAAAAAGATCACATAAATATTTTTAATAAAAAAAAATTTAAAAAAAAATAAATAATATTAAATGATTTTTTATTAAGATTGATTAAAATATTTTAAAGTATTAAGTAAACGACATAAAACACGAGTTTTACCTAAATAAAAAATTACTGATATAATACCTGGAGTATGCTGCATTCCTGTAACACTAATCCGTAATAACATAGCAATTTTTTTATATTTAATATTCAACATTAACAATGAATTTTTAAGAATATTTGATAATTCTTTAGTATTCCAATTTAATACTGTTAAAAACTTCTTATAAACAAAGGTTAATATTTCAATATTTTGTATATTATAAAATTTTTTTATATTTTCTACTTGTGCAATATTAAATTCTTTATAAAAATACGGGTACGACTCTAAAAAATCTTTTAAAGTTCTATGACGAGACATAAAATCTTTAATAATATTACTTGAATCTATATCTGGAAAAAAAGAAATACCTATTTTTTTCATATATGAAAAAAGATAATTATTTACTCGTTTATTAGGTAAATTAGATAAATAATGATGATTTAACCATAATAATTTATTTTTATTTAAAATGCTTGGCGATTTACTAACTGATTTAAAATTAAATAAATGAATCATTTCCTCTACAGTAAAAATTTCTTGATCTTTATGTGCCCAGCCTAATCGCAAAATATAATTTAATAATGCTTCAGTAATATACCCGTCACGAAAATATTGTATAATACTTGGTGTATCACTATTTCTTTTAGATAATTTTTGTCCATCTGCAGCTAAAATCATGGGTACGTGGGCATATTGAGGAATATTTTTTTGTAAAGCATGTAATAAATTAATTTGTCGAGGAGTATTATTAATATGATCTTCACCTCGAATCACATGAGTAATCTCCATAGAGTAATCATCTACTACAACACAAAAATTATACGTTGGTATTCCGTTGGATCTTTGAATGACTAAATCGTCCAACTCAGAATTTAAAAACGTTATTTTTCCTCGAATAAGATCGGTAAATTCAACATATCCATTTTCTGGATTTTTAAAACGAACAACATATGGTGTATTTGATTTATTAAAAGATAAAGACAAATCTCTACATTTTTTATCATATCTTGGTTTTTCTTTTTTTTCTATTTGATTTTTACGTAACTTTTCTAAGCGCTGAACTGAGCAATAACATTTATAAGCAGTACCATTATTTAACATAGTTCGAATAACATTTTGATATATTGCTAAACGTTTACTTTGAAAATATGGTTCTTCATCCCAAAATAAACCTAATTTATATAAACTGTTTATAATCTCATTCACTGAACTTTTTTGTAATCGATTAATATCGGTATCTTCAATACGTAATATAAAAGATCCTCCAAACTTACGTGCAAATAACCAAGAATATAAAGCGGTACGAACTCCACCGATATGTAATACACCAGTCGGACTAGGTGAAAATCTAGTTTTAACTTTCATATAGTAACCTATAAAAAATATTTATTAAGAATAAAAATTAATAAAAATGTTTTAAAAAAAATATAATTTTTTTTAAGATAAAAAAAATAATAATAAATTTATATTGACTCATAGAATATCTGCCCTATAATATACATAGGGTGATTAGCTCAGTTGGTAGAGCTTCTCCTTTACACGGAGAGGGTCGGCGGTTCGAGACCGTCATCACCCAAATTTATATTCTACAAAAAATATAATGTATAAAATATCATTTACAAGAAGGGTTGTTAGCTCAGTCGGTAGAGCAGTTGACTTTTAATCAATTGGTCGCAGGTTCAAATCCTGCACAACCCATTATTTATTTTTTTAAATTTAGTAACTTCAAAATTTCTTTTTCTTTTAAAATAGTAATCTTAAATTTCTTTGAAAATTCTAATTTCTTACCTGGATTTTTACCAATAACCAAAAAATCAATATTTTTTGTTATATGAGACTGAATGATTCCTTCAAATTTTTCAATTAATAACTGTAAATCATGACGTTTGATGAAGATAAATTGACCAGAAAAAACAAAAATTTTTTTTTGTATCCATGATAAACTAGTATTTATTTTATTAGAAACAAAAACAGGAGAAGTGATATTCATTATCTCCTTCATTTTCATTAATATATTTTTATTTTCCATGGTATTTAAAAATAAATTAATTGAATAAGCAATATTTTTTCCTATACCTGGAATTTTAAATAAAGATTCGTAATTAGCAGATAAAAAATTATCTAATAAAAAAAAATGGTTTGCTATACGTCGTGATATTGATAAACCAACATATAAGATTCCTAAAGAATAAATAAATTTTTCTAAGGTAATCTTTTTTGACTTTTTAATATTTAAAATAATTTTTTTTGCTAGTACTATACCAATTCCAGAAACTTTACATAAACATTGCAGATCCAAGAAAAAAAAATCAAGAGGAGTTTTTATTAATCTCAAATTCATTAACTTTTCTATAATTTTTTTACCTAAACCATCAATATTTAAAGCTCTTTTTGAAGTAAAATGAATCAATCTTTTTAAATTTTGCGCTGTACAAATCAAACCAGATGGACAAAATAAAGAACCTAAATAAGAGTTTTGCACTAAATCTGTCTTACAAGACATACATTTTACAGGAAAAATAATATTCTTTGTTTTTTGAAATTTTCTTTTAGATAACAATACCTTTCTAATCTTAGGGATCACATCTCCTGCACGATATACAGTTACATAATCACCTAACTTTAAGTTCATCTTATAAATATTATTCATATTATATAATGTAGCTTTACTAATAGTAACTCCAGAAATAACAATCGGAAAAAAATGTGCAACAGGAGTAATAATACCGGATCTACCTATGTGAAATGTCACATTCAAAACTTGTGTTTCTACATCTATTGAATAAAACTTGATAGCTATAGCCCAACGCGGTGATTTCTCTAGAAAACCTAATTGACTTTGATATAAAATATTATTAACTTTTACCACAATACCATCGATATCAAAATCTAAATTATGTCTATTTTGATAAATTTTTTGATAGAAAGAAATTATCTTTTTAATACTAGAATATAATACTACTTTATGATACACCGGAACACCCCAATTTCTGATCTGGATTAATCTTTTATAATGACTATTATAATTTTGAAAATTATCACTACAAAATCCGTAACCATAAGAAAAAAACATTAAATTTCTTTTTTGAGTAATCTGAGGATTTAATTGACGTAATGATCCTGCTGCAGCATTTCGAGGATTAGAAAATAATTTTTTATGATTAAAAAAATTTCTTTGATTTAATAATAAAAAATCAGATTTTTTCATAAAAACTTCTCCACGAATTTCTATAATCTTCGGAATATTATCACCGACTAATTTTTTAGGAATACTAGAAATCATAAGAACATTATTTGTAACATTTTCACCAATTATACCATCTCCACGTGTTGCAGCTGATATTAATATTCCTTCTCTATATAATAAATTCAAAGCTAAACCATCAAATTTTAAATCACAACAATAAAAAATATCTTTTTTTATATTTAATAATTTTTTTACCTTTATATCAAAATGTTCTAATTCTTCTATTTTATCTGTACTATTTAATGATAGCATTGAAATATGATGTTGACATTTAGAGAAAAAATTTAAATTATCACCCCCAATCCGATTTAATACAGTTTTTAACAAATTTTTAGTTTCATCATTACCATGCCGACGTTCTAATTCTATAGTCTTCTTATATAATTCATCATATTTTAAATCTGATATAATGGGAGCATCTAGCGTATGATATAAATAATTATGAAATTTAAGCTGTTGATATAAATATAAAATCTCATTAAAAATTAATTTCATAGAAAACACCATATTAAAATTTTTCTATTAAAAAAAATAAAAAAAATAACGATTAAAAAATATTTCTAATTAAAAATTTATTTTTTTAATTTTTACCAAAATATATTTAAATCTATTATCAAACAATAATAAAAAAATTATTTGAAATTTTAAAAATTACACAGATATATAATACTCTTTTTATTTATACAAAAGTAAGATACAATATAATAAATAAAAAAAAATATAAAAAAATCATGAAAAATAAATGTAAAACTTTAAATATAATATCTCCGATATCTGGAAAAATATCTATCTTAACCTCTCAAAAAATTAATCAAAACGCTTTAAAAAAAATTTATTCTCAAAAAATGAGTGTACAACAAACCGGAAAAATAATAATTAGTCCTTGTCATGGCATCATTAATATCAATGATATTAATAATAAATATCAAATATTAATAAAAATAACAAAAGAAATTAAAATCTCCATAACTCTAGAAATATCTAACAACATTCCTAAAGAAAAAATAAGTCAAATGATTTTATATAAACAATACATTTATTCCAATGAACTTATTATGATCAATAAATCATTAATCCATCATTGGATTAAATCAATGATAATAACAATACATTATTCAGAAAAAATAAAAAAAATACGTCTATATTCTGGTATGATAAAAGCCGGAAAAACAAGAATTATGAAAATAGAAAATCTTTATTAATAAAAGATTTTCCATAGTATTCAATTAAATTAATTATCAGTTAAAAAATAAAAAATTTTACCCCTTAATAATAAAAAAATTTCTTTAAATATAAATAAAATATTGATATATAATAGAAAAAAAATTAATCAATAATATTGAAGAATATTCATTACCGAAAAATCAAGGACATTCATATATATCAAAGATAGTATTTTGCATGATGAAATATAGATTTCAATATTTTTATTTATCCAATTTAAAATATATCAAAATTCATATTAATTATTGTACTATAAAAAGTATATATACATTTATTATTAAGTTTTTTAATAAAATTTTCTTCTCTCTTAAAAATTAATTTTAAATTCCAAAAAAAAACTAATAATTATATTTGCATTTAAAATATTCAAAAAATATTAAAAATATCTTATAAAAATTCACTACTAATATATAAATCTAATATTTTTTTTTGATAAAATTAAGTTTTTGTAATGAACGCCATTTTTCCAAATGATAAACTCTTAAACGATTTAACTCATTACGTATAGCAATACCTTCTAATTTCTTTTTAAAACCAATTGATTGAATAGAGATCTCTTTAATAACATTAAACATATTATGTAATAAATCACCTAAAGTAACTTTTTTTTGAAAAGAAAATGTAACATGAGTATAATAAAATTTTAAGTAATTAAATTTTTTTAACATTCTAGGGTTACGCCATACATCAATAATATCAAAAAACTTTATAATTAATTTTGTAGGTTGTATATTAATAGATTGTAAAAAATTATGAAAACCACACATAAAAACTGCTGTTTTTTTAATTTCTAAAGGAATTTTTAATCGCGCACATAAACTTTGAATTAATATTACCGGTTTTTTATAAAAAAAATAATCATCTGTAAAAATATCAGGAACACAATAAATTCTACTCAAAAACTGAATAAAATAAGAAAATCTAATACAAACATCTGTAGTCAACTTAGATATTCGAAACATTTCTTTAAATCCTATTTTTATTGCGCTAATCTTTTTTTCAAAAAGAAATACAGAAAAAAAATACTGATAAAAAAAAACTATTTCAGGAAATAAAAAATTTAATGCATGACACGAATGTAACACTTGAAAATATACATGAGGATTATTTGTACACAATCCTTTTTCTGTTTCTTTCCAAATTCTTTCTGGAAATAAATGTAATAAATCTTTATTTTCACACATAGATTGCATAAGACACATGGTTTCTTTTGCTATTTGAAATCCTAAATGAGCCAAAGAAGCGGCAAATCGAGCAACTCTTAAAACCCTTAAAGGATCCTCCTGAAACGCTAATGATACATGACGCAAAACTCGATCTTTAATATCTTGTTTTCCAAAAAATAAATCAATTAAATTACCATTTTTATCTTGAGCCATTGCATTAATGGTTAAGTCCCGCCGAATTAAATCTTCTGATAATGTTACATCCGGTGAAAAATTTACAGAAAAACCTGTATGTCCTACTCCATTTTTTCGTTCTGTACGAGCTAATGCATATTCCTCATAAGTTTTGGGATGTATAAAAACAGGAAAATCTCGACCAACTTGTTGATATTTTTTTTTTAACATTTGTTCAGGCGTCGCTCCAACAACCATCCAATCTCTATCATGAATAGCTAAACCTAATAAACTATCCCTAATTGCGCCTCCTACTAAATATATTTTCAAATTTTCACCTAAAAAAATCATTATTTAATAAGTAATTTACAAAAAATAAATTAAAAAGAAAAATATATAAATATATATATACATTATATAAGGTCAAACCTTTATTTAATATACAAAATATATAAAAAATTTTTAAAAAAAACATCAAAAAAAATAAAAAGAGGATAATATATATTATAATTATGATTAATATTTTATATTTAGTAGATTACTTTCATTAATTAACCAATTTGGATAAACTTGAATAGATAAATCAGTAGAATATAAACCTAACTTATATCTTAAATATCCAACGTATGCAATCATTGCAGCATTATCTGTGCTAAATTTTTTTTCAGAAAAATAAATTTTTCCATTATTTCTTTTCATTACAGAATTAAATTTCTTTCGTAGGGTAGTATTCGCACTAACTCCACCACAAACAACCAAAGAATTTAATTTTATTTTTTTAATAGCATATTGAGATTTTATAATTAATGTATCAATTATAGCTTCTTCAAAAGCTCTAGAAATATTTGCTTTTTCTTGAAATGTTTTTGTACTCTTATAAAATACTTGCTCTGTATGCGTTTGTAAACCAGAAAAACTAAAATTTAAATTATAATATTTAGTCATCGGACGAGGAAATATATACTTTTTATAAATACCATATTGCGCTAAAAGAGATAATTGTTTTCCTCCTGGAAAACCTAATCCTAATAATTTAGCTATATAATCAAATACATTTCCCACAGCATTATCTACAGTTTGTCCTAAAATTTTATATTGACCCAAACTAACTGCATGAATTAACTGTGTATTACCGCCTGATATTAATAAAGCAATAAAAGGAAAAACTGGAAATTTCTTATTAATCATAGGTGATAATAAATGACCTTCTATATGATTAACTGGTATATATGGTATTCCTAAAGAAAAAGCTAAACTACAACCGACAGTGGCGCCAACTAACAAAGAGCTAACTAATCCCGGTCCAGCTGTATATGCAATTGCATCAATAATATTATTTTTCAATTTTTTTATGTTATAATTAAATAATTCTAAAAAAATTTCTTTTATTAAATAATTTAATTGACTTAAATGACATCTTGCCGCTAGTTCAGGGACCACACCTCCAAATTTAGAATGAATTTTAGTCTGATTCCAAGTTTTATGAAAAATAATTCCTAACTGATCATCATAAATAGCAACCGATGTGTCATCACAAGATGTTTCTATACCTAAAATTTTCATAATATATTCCAAAAAAATATATTTTTTTTTAAAAATATATTCAATATTATACAAGTTATTAATTATCAAAAGAATATTGTATAATATAAAAAAATAAAAAAATTTTAAAAAAAAAATAAAAACCAAAAAAGAACTCCTTTAAAATTAGAGAAAAATAAATATGCCTATTATCAAAGTACGCGAAAATGAACCATTTGATGTTGCGTTGAGAAGATTTAAAAGATCATGCGAAAAAGCAGGAATTTTAGCAGAAATTCGTAGAAGAGAATTTTACGAAAAACCAACAACTGAACGTAAACGTGCAAAAGCTTCTGCTATTAAAAGATTAGCAAAAAAAATAGCTCGAGACCATTCTAAACGTACTCGAATGTATTAAATTATTTATATTCGTAAAAAAAAACATATCGACCGTTCTATACCAAAGCACGGTCAAAAATTTCATACTCATACCTTATAATTTAAATAATATGATAGAAAAAATTCCACAACATTTTATCGAAGAACTACTTGAACGAACTAACATAATAAACTTAATAAATTCACGAATTAAACTTAAAAAAATAGGAAATAATTACCAAGCATTGTGTCCTTTTCATCAAGAAAAAACACCATCGTTTATTATAAATAAAAAAAAACAATTTTTTTATTGTTTTGGATGTAAAATACATGGAAACGCTATTGATTTTTTAATGTTATATGAACAATTAAATTTTTTAGATAGCATTACAGAGCTAAGCTCATTAAACAATCTTGAAATTCCTTATAAAAAAATAAAAACAAAAGAAGCAAAAAAATACTTTTACATAAAAAAATTACATTTATTATTATCTGATATTTCTAAAATATATCAAAAAAATCTTTTTTCGTCTAACAATATCGCTTATCAATATTTACTTCAAAGAGGAATTAAACTCAAAATTATTCATAAATTTTTATTAGGTTATGCTTCAATAAAAAATAATCAAATAAAAAGTTATCTTGAAAAAAAAAAACTAGAATCGTCTATCTTTTCTGATTCTGGATTAATAATTACCCATAAAAATAATAAATTATACGATAGATTTAGACAACGTGTTATCTTCCCTATCAGAGATAAATATGGAAAAATTAATGGATTTGGAGGCCGTAGAATTAACAATCTACATCAACCAAAATATCTAAATTCATCAGAAACTCCAATATTTTATAAAAATAAAAATCTTTATGGAATTTATGAATTAAAAAATCAAAATCCAAATCCAAAACAGATCTTAGTAGTAGAAGGATATTTTGATGTTTTATCATTAGCACAATATAATATTTATGCGGTAGCTTTATTAGGAACAATTATCACTGTATATCACTGTAAGAAATTATTTCAACTCAGCGATAATATTATTTTTTGTTATGATGGAGATGATGCTGGAAAAAAAGCAAATTGGACTACACTAAATCTTATCCTTCCATTCTTAACTGATGATCGTACAGTAAAATTTATATTTTTACCTGATAATGAAGATCCTAGTAGTTTAATATTCAAAGAAGGAAAAAAAGAATTTAAAAAAAGAATAAAAAAATCAGAAATATTATATGCATTTTTATTTAATAAAATTTCTCAAAATATGCAATTAGGAAAAATTGAAGATCGTATTCAGTTAAGCAAATTAATTTTACCTTTAATAAATAAAATTCCAGGAAAAAATATACAAATACATTTAAAAAAAATGTTAGGAGAAAAAACGGGTATTTTAGATACATATCAATTTAGAAAATTATGTGACAAAGCATATACAAAAAAAAAAATTAATCATATATCTTTTGTAAAGAAAACAACTATACGATTGTTAATTAGTTTAATTTTACAAAATCCAATATTAGCAAAAGAAATTAAAGATACAAAAAAAATAAAAAAATTTCATATATTAGGAATTGACATTTTTGTAAATTTAATTAAAAAACTACACAAAAAACCTAATCTTAAAACTAATCAATTAATTGAATATTATCGAAATTCAAAATTAGAAAAAATATTTAAATATTTAATTATATGGAACAATATGATTGGAAAAAATAAAGTTTATCCAACATTTTTTGAGCTACTTAAAAAATTAAAATTGCAAAATTTAGAATATAAATATACTTCTTTGCTTAATAAAGAGAGAAAAGAAGGATTAAATCAGTTAGAAAAAAAAAAGTTATGGATAATTAGCCAAAAAATTGTCATTAATAATATTAAGCCATGTCAGTGATATATTATTGTTTAATAAATTTATTAAACTATTATTTATAAACTTAGTCTTAGATTAAAAAATCATATTTTATTTTTATTTATATACAAACAAATTTATTTATTTTTTTTATTAACTCTTACATATTAACAAGTAGACGTCGTATTATGGAAAAAAAACCACATGCACAACTTAAACTACTAGTCTCTCAGGGAAAAGAACAGGGATACCTTACGTATACAGAAATACATGATCATCTACCCGATGATATTATCAATTCTGATCAAATTAAAAATATTATTCAAATGATAAAAGATTTTGGTATTCAAGTGGTAGAAGAAGCTCGTGATGCTGGTAATTTAATATTAAATGAAACGCCAACTGATACAGATGAAGATGCAGTAGAAGTGGCAGCTCAAGTGCTTTCTAATGTTGAAATAGAATTAGGTAGAACAACTGATCCAATACGCATGTATATGCGTGAAATGGGTACTGTAGAGTTATTAACTCGCGAAGGAGAAATTGATATCGCAAAACGTATTGAAGAAGGTATTAATCAAGTACAAAGTTCTTTTTCTGAATATCCAGAAGCAATTTCATATCTTTTAGCTCTATATCATAAAGTAGAATCAGGAGATATGAAATTATCTGAAATCATTTCCGGATTTGTTGATCCTAATATAGAAAATACATTATTTCCAATAACCACAAATGAAATATTAAATAATATAAACAAAAAAACTGAAAAAATAATTAATATTAATAATTCTTCTACAGATCATGAAGAAGAAAATCATATTGATCCAAATATTGCTAAAGAAAAATTTTTAAAATTACAAACGCAATATTATATTACAAATTATATAATCAAAACAAAAAATAGAAACCATAAAAATGCTATTTCTGCAATCTCAGAACTTTCAGAAATCTTGAAACAATTTCGATTAGTACCAAAACAATTTGATTATTTAGTAGAAAATATGCGTAATTTTATTAAAAAAATCCACATACAAGAAAATAAAATTTTTCACTTATGCGTAAACATATGCAAAATGCCTAAAAATAATTTTATAAAAATTTTTAAAAATCAAGAAACCAATCAAAAATGGTTTTATACTGCCATTAAAATGAATACCCCTTGGTCTATAAAATTATCTAAATATCAAAAAGATATTTTTAAAATTTTAAAAAAACTTGTAAATATTGAAAAAAAAATAGGGTTGACAATTAAAGAAGCAAAAGAAATAAATAAGCGAATGTCGATTGGCGAAATAAAAGCAAAAAAAGCTAAAAAAGAAATGGTTGAAGCAAATTTAAGATTAGTAATATCTATAGCTAAAAAATATACTAACCGTGGACTACAATTTTTAGATCTTATTCAAGAAGGTAATATCGGCTTAATGAAGGCTGTAGATAAATTTGAATATCGTCGGGGATATAAGTTTTCAACTTATGCAACTTGGTGGATTAGACAAGCTATTACACGATCTATAGCCGATCAAGCAAGAACTATTCGCATACCCGTGCATATGATAGAAACTATCAATAAATTAAACCGAATATCACGTTACATGCTACAAGAAATCGGACGAGAACCTACTCCTGAAGAGCTTTCAGAAAAAATGTTAATACCAGAAGACAAAATTCGTAAAGTTTTAAAAATTGCAAAAGAACCAATTTCTATGGAAACTCCTATTGGTGATGATGATGATTCACATCTTGGAGATTTTATTGAAGATACTAACTTAGAACTTCCCTTAGAGTCGGCTACTTCAGAAAGCCTCAAAACTATTACGCATGATGTTTTAGCTGGATTAACCGCGCGAGAAGCTAAAGTATTACGTATGCGCTTTGGAATTGATATGAATACAGATCATACATTAGAGGAAGTCGGAAAACAATTTGACGTCACTAGAGAAAGAATACGTCAAATAGAAGCAAAAGCATTACGGAAATTAAGGCACCCAAGTAGATCGGAAATATTAAAAAGTTTTTTAGATGATTCTTAAAAATATAAAGTATATATTAATAACTATCTTAAAAATATTTAATTTATAGTAATAATAATATGATTATTTAATCTTAAAAGGTATATTATTAATATATACTCTTCAGAATAAATATTCTGATATTAATTAATTAGATAAATTTATAAATTCTAATAAAAAAATATTTATTATTTCTTCGCAAGATAACTTATTATATTGTTTAAAAAAAAATAAAAGAAACCATATTCATGGTATTTCTTCATATATATTAAAAGAAATTTTTTTTAACTAAAAAAATAAAAAATAAGCTTTTATTTTATATAATATATATTTGATATAAAAAAAAGATTTGTATTATTTATGAAATTCAAATGTAAAAAAAGAAAACTACATCGCTATTAAATAATTAAATAAAAAAAATTTTAATATGGATATTAATTAAATAATCACGCGATAAAAATCGCGTGATTTAAAAAAAAATTTTTATTTTAATATCATTAAATTTTAAATGTATTGTTTTAATTTTTTTAATCTTTTTTCAACTGAAACTATAGCTAATTGAGTCTGTTGAAAAGATGCTCCACCATAAGAATTTTTTTTATCTAAACAAGAAGTTAAAGTTAAAATTTGATAAATATCTTGAGAAAAAAAAGGATGATATTTTTTATATACTAATAAATCTAATTCTACCAAAGATTGATTTAAATTTATAGCCTCTATAACAATTTTTCCAACAATATCATGGGCATCACGAAATGATAACCCCTTATTAACTAAGTAATCTGCTACTTCTGTTGCATTACTATAACCTTTTTCTGCTGCAACTCTACAAATGTCAATATTTACTGTAATATTTCTTAATACCACCGACGCCATTATCAAACATTCTTCCCAGGTATCTAATGCAGAAAATAAATTTTTTTTATCTTCTTGAAGATCTTTATTATATGCTAAAGGTAACCCTTTTAATAAAGTAAAAACAGAAAATAAAGAACCATATACCGAGCTACATTTACCTCTAATTAGCTCTAAAATATCCGGATTCTTTTTTTGAGGCATTAATGAAGAACCGGAAGTAATGGAGTCAGATAAGCAAACAAAATTAGCTTCACCTGAATTATAAAAAATTAAATCTTCAGAAAATCTAGATAAATGCATCATACTAATACATGCAACAGATAAAATTTCTAAAATAAAATCCCTATCTGAAACACTATCTAATGCATTCTTGGTACAATTCGAAAAACCCATTAATTTTGCTAATTTTTTTCTATCAATAAACCACGAAGTTCCTGAAATAGCACCGCACCCTAAAGGGGAATAATCAAGATTTTTTAATGTTTGTTTAACTTTCTTTCTATCTCGTTCAAACATTTCAATATACGCAAGACACCAATAAGAAAATGTAATTGGTTGAGCTCTTTGTAAATGAGTATATCCCGGCATAATAGTATGCAGATGAATGGTAGCTTGTTTTAAAAATTTACATTGTAATTGAATAATTAATAGATAAATATTACGTAATTTTTTTTTACACCATAACTTTAAATTAGTAGCAATCTGATCGTTTCTACTTCGACCTGTATATAATTTTTTTCCTAAAGAACCTATTTTATCTATTAATATTTTTTCTAACCAACTATGTATATCTTCTGCATCAGAAGATAAAATAGAATTAATATCATGAGTATGATGCTTTAAAATATCAGATAAAGTTTTTTCTATTAAATTTTGTTCTTGATCTGTTAAAACTCCAGTCTCATATAACATTTTTGACCACGCAATCGAAGATTCGATGTCTTCTTCAACTAAACGATAATCAACCGATAAGGAACGATTAAATATTTTAAATTGTTTCTGAGAAACTTCTGTAAATCTTCCGCCCCAAAGCGACATATATTAACTCCAAAAAAAATATTATTTTTTATTTTTTAACATTCGAATACGTGAAGATAACGAAAATAAACGAATAAACCCTTGAGCGTCTTTTTGATTATATACCTGATCATCACTAAAGGTAGCGTACTCAGAAGAATATAAAGAATTACAAGAACGTTTTTTTAAAATAATGACAGAACCTTTATATAATTCAATTACTACTTCGCCTTCAATAAATTTTGAAAAAACATCTGAAGATTTTTGAAGCGCATCTTTTAAGGGAGTAAACCAACGGCCATCATAAATCAAGGTTGACATCTCTAAAGCTATTTTACTTTTCCATTGGATACTTTCACGATCCAAAACTAACTGTTCTAATGCTCTAAGAGCTAAAAAAATAATAGTTCCTCCAGGTGTTTCATAACAACCTCGTGATTTCATACCTACTAAACGATTTTCTACAATATCAATACGCCCAATGCCATGTTTAGAGCCTAATTTATTTAATTTTTTCAAACAATTATACGGGTTTAACGACTCTCCGTTAATAGATATGACACAACCTTTTTTAATTGACAAACAAATTTTTTCAGGATTATTTGGAGCAGAATAAGGATTTGTAGTCCATGTCCAGCAATCATCATTCGCAATATTCCATGGATCTTCTAAAATACCTCCTTCAGTAGAAATATGAAAAATATTTTCATCCTTACTATATATTTTAGAAATACTAGCGGTAGTACTAATATTTTTTTCTTGCAAATATTTTAATAAATCTTCTCTAGAACGAAATTTCCATTCACGCCAAGGAGCTATCACCTGAAGAAAAGAATCCAAGGAAGCATAAGCTAATTCAAACCTTACCTGATCATTACCTTTTCCTGTTGCTCCATGACTCAACCCGATAGCGTTTATTTGATGAGCATATTTTACTTGCGCCTTTGCTATGATAGGTCGAGCTATTGCAGTTCCTAATAAATAATTTCCTTCATATAAAGCGCCTACCGATAACATTGGATAAACATATTTTTCTACAAATTCATGTCTTAAATCGGCAATATAACAATCTAAAGCCCCAGATAAAATAGCTTTCTTTTTTATATTTTTTAAATCACTTCTTGATTGGCCAACATCAGCAACAAAAGCTATAACATCAAAATTATAATTTTCTTTAATCCATGGAATAATTGCAGATGTATCTAGTCCCCCTGAATACGCTAAAACAATTATTTCTTTTTTATCATTTTTTATAAGCATTTTTTTTCCTATTCATTTTTTAACTTAAAATAAATATATTTTTTAATAAAAATTAATAAAAATATCACAACTATTTATAATAATAAAAAAATTTTTAATATTTATATAAGTGCTAAAGAATATTATATTTATAATAATATATAAATTTTATCATTTAGATATATTTTTTTATATATATGTTGAAAAAAATTCATTTATCTTTTTTATCTAAAAAATAAAAAAATCAATAAATTATTATACTTTTCAAATAATAAAAAATATTGTTGCCATTACTAAATATTTTTTTTATCATTTTTTTTTAAAAATAGAATGTGAAATAAATTATAACAATCAATTTTTTTATTTAAAAAAATACCCCTCTCTACTTTAGTAAATTCTTAAATTTTTAGAAGATATTTTTCTTAATAAAAATTATTGTTTTAAAATTTATGTTAATCTATAATTTTAATAGCATCTATTAATTTATCTAAATTAAATAAATAATTACTTTATAAAAATTAACTAAATATTGATAAAAAAAATAAATTGTATCTTAAAGACATCGAATAAAAAAAATATAAAAATATAGTTTAACTTTTCATTTTTTTTTAAAAAAAAATTTAATATATCAATAAATATATAAATCATAATTTTAATACAATTGAAATAATAATTATTTTAAAAATCTTGAAATATTTTTTTTAAAAAATTTATAAAAATATCTTTATTTTTTTAACCAAATCAATCTCAGTCTCTACTCTATAGCTTGAAAAAAAAATTATTAATAATAATTATTAAACTTTTTCAGAAATGTAAAGATATAAATGATTTTATATATTATATTAATAATAAATTTTACTTAATAAAAAACAAAATTAAATAGTAAATATATTTATTTAATAATATTAATATTATTTAAATATTAAAAATATGTATAATATAAAGAAAAAATTTTAAAATATTTATTTTTTATTTTTTGAAAAAAAAATAAAACTAAAAAATTTTTGATATATAATACCGCATCTAATTTATAACAACCCTAATCGTTGACAAATACCTAAACTTAATTCTGAACGATTTAATGTATACAAATGAAATTTTTTAATCCCTTCTTGGTATAATTTTAAAATAATATTAACAGCTATATTAATACTCATAGAAATACATTTTTTATTGTTTTTAATATGTTGATGAAATTTTTTCAAAATATATTTTGGGACATATACATTAGTCATATTTGAAAATTTTTCTAATTGTTGAATATCTAAAATGGGCAAAATACCTGGAATGATATCAATATTGATATTATTTTTATAACAATTATCACGAAATCGTAAAAATTTTTCTACATCAAAAAAAAATTGCGTAATAGCATGTTCCGCTCCAACATCCATTTTATTTTTTAAATTCATAAGATCATCCTTTAAATTTATAGATTCTGGATGAATTTCAGGGTATGCGGCAACAAAGATCTTAAAATTAGCAACATTTTTTAATTGTTTTATTAAATCTACAGCATATATCTTAGGACCTTGATATTTAAGAGGAAAATCTCCTCGTAGAGCAATAATATTTCTTATTCCATCTTGCCAATATTTTTCAGCAATATTTTTCAAATCCATAACTGTATAACCAATACTAGTTAAATGAGGAGCTACAGTAATATTTGAAGCTATCCGTCGTATCTCTTGAACTACAATCGACGTATCTTTTTTATTTTTTGTATTCACACTATGCGTAACAGAAAAAAAATCTGGATTAAAATTTTTTAATTCTCTTATCGAATTAATAAATAATGAATCAATTATAGTATTTTTAGGTGGAAAAAATTCAAAAGAAACTTTTATTTTATTTTTTAAATTTGATATATTATACTTTTCTTTAATTAAATTTATCTTTCTATGCCACATAAACACCCCAATGTATTATCATAATAATTTTATTCATAAATGCTAAATATTAAAAAATATAATGATTGATATCATTTTTTAAAAAAGATATCCTATATATATTATATAGAGCTTATAATATAAAAAAAGAAATACTTTTAAAAATAAACGGAAGTAGTAAAAAAATTTTATCTAAATATATTGCATAAAAATCTCTATTTATATAAAAAATTTTAGTTATTGAATTAAATTAATTTTAATAAAAAACCTCATATCTTAAAATATTAATGCTATTGAAGATTTATAAATATTCATTTTTAGAAAAAAATAAACTATACAAATTACGTAAAAAAATAAATATTTTCTGTTTTCTTTAAAAAAAAGTATTTTTAAATATTAAAGATATTTTTTAAAAAAAAAAAAATAAGTTGACTTTTATTTAATTACATACATATAATTAAATATTATTTAATAACAAAAAAATTTTTATTAAATATGATAAAAAAGCCGGCTTAGCTCAGCAGGTAGAGCAACTGACTTGTAATCAGTAGGTCACCAGTTCAATTCCGGTAGCCGGCAAAGGTGGGATGCCCGAGTGGTTAAAGGGAGCAGACTGTAAATCTGATGTCATAGACTTCGAAGGTTCGAATCCTTCTCCCACCAAAAAAATATCTATATTTTTTATAATGCGGGCATCGTATAATGGATATTACTTCAGCCTTCCAAGCTGATTATGTGGGTTCAATTCCCACTGCCCGCTAAAAAAACACGCTGATATAGCTCAGCTCGGCAGAGCGCATCCATGGTAGGGATGAGGTCCCTAGTTCAAATCTAGGTATCAGCAAAAAAAATAAAAATTTCTCCGAAAAAATCTATAAACTTCTTATATATATCAAAAAAAAATCACTATTATAAATTAAAATACTTTTAAATAAAAAATATATATAGATTGAAAAAATAAAAACTCTTTATATAAATTTTTTTTTAAAAATATAATCGTTTTATAAAAACCATTTTCTTTTTTAAGGTTCAAAATATGTATATTCGAAAAATTTATAAAAAATATATACATCATCATATAGAAAAAATCAAATGGTTCAATATTTTGTTAATATTTATTATTTTTTTAAAAAATAATTCACTTCCAAAAAAAACAAATTTAAATATAGTACATATTGTAATAAATGTCCTCTTAATAATCTTCTGTATATGTATATTATTTAATACAAAAATCTGGAAAAAATGTTTTATTTTTCTTCAAGAATCTACAAGAGAATTAAATAATATTATTGTACCAAAAAAAATAGATTCCCTAAAAACTACTGCAATTGTCATTATTATTACAATACTATTATCATTAATTTTATGGGTATTAGATAATTTTTTAATGCATTTAATATCATGGATTATTTAGTTAGTTGAGGTTATAAAAATGGTATGTGTGCAAAAAAAAAATGGTATGTATTACAATCTTTTTCCGGCTTTGAAAATCGTGTTGCACAATCAATAAAAGAACACATCAAATTAAAAAAATTAGAAGATATCATTGGAAAAATTATGATTCCTTCTGAAGAAGTGATTGAAATAAAAAAAGGAAAGAGAATAAAAAGCGATTATAAATTCTTTCCAGGCTATATATTAATTAACATGGTAATGAGTAATTTCAGTTGGCATTTAATTCGAGACTTACCAAAAGTTTTAGGTTTCATCGGAGGAACTTCTGATAAACCAGCTCCCATCAGTGAAAAAGAAATAAACAAAATTCTAATTAAACTAAAAAAAATTGGTAATAAACCTAGACCAAAAACTATTTTTGAACCTGGCGAAAATGTACGTGTTAATGATGGTCCTTTTTCAGACTTTAACGGTGTCGTTGAAACAATAGATTATGAAAAAAACCGATTAAAGGTTTCTGTTTCAATCTTTGGCAGATCTACTCCTGTTGAATTAAATTTTGAACAGGTAGAAAAAAACAACTAAAGAGAAAAAGATAATAATTCATTTAAAAAATGTAAAACTTCCTTAATTTAAAAAGATAAAAAAAATCATCAAAAATGTCTGGAAAATATATGATAAAAAAAACAAATACAAAAATAAAGTTACAAATATTATCTGGAATGGCTAATCCCAGTCCTCCAGTAGGACCAGCATTAGGTCAAAAAGGAGTAAATATCATGGAATTTTGTAAAATTTTTAATGCAAAAACCGCCCATCTTGAAAAAGGAATTCCAACGCCAGTTATTATTACAGTCTTTGCAGACAAAACATTTACATTTATTATAAAAACTCCACCAGCATCAATTTTATTAAAAAAAGAAATAAATATTAAAACGGGATCTAAAAAACCAAAACATGAAATCATAGGCACCATAACAAAAAATAAAATCTATGAAATCGCTAAATTAAAACAACAAGATATGACAGGAAAAAATATCGAAAAAATAGCAAAATCTATTGAAGGAACTGCTTATTCTATGGGCATTAAAGTGATAAAGGAATAATATATGAAAAAATTATCTAAAAAAAAGAAACAAAATCAACAAAAAATAAAAAAAAATAAATTATATTCCGCAAAAAATGGAATAAATTTTTTAAAACAACTAAAACTTGCTAAATTTAATGAAAGTATCGATGCAGCTTTTTATCTGAATATAAATACTAAAAAATCTGAACAAAATATCCGTGGATCCATATTACTGCCACATGGAACAGGAAAAAAATCAAAAATTGCGGTTTTTGCTACAGGAAAAAATGCAGAAATAGCCAAATCATTAAATGTAGACGCTGTTGGCACCGAAGATCTAGCAGATATTATTAAAAATAAAAAAATAGTATTTGATATTATTATTGCATCTCCAGATACCATGAAAATAGTTAGTAAATTAGGACCTATTCTAGGACCGCGAGGTATAATGCCAAATCCTAAATTTGGAACTGTTACCGAAGATATAAAAAAATCAATAGAAGAAGCAAAAATAGGAAAAGTAAATTACAAGAATGATAAAAATGGGATAATACATAGTAGTTTTGGTAAAATAAACTTTTCTGAAAAAAAATTATATCAAAATTTGCAAATATTATTTAATGCTATTAAAAAATCTAAAAACAATCAATCTAAAGGAATTTATTGTAAAAAAATCAGTTTATCTACTACTATGGGTCCCGGAATAACTATTGACCATCTTTCTTTATAAAATTTATACAATATATTTTATATAATCATTATCCTTATATATCAAAGAAAAAAGTTAACTTAAAAAAATTAACTGGTATTACATAAATCAATAAAATCAACTATAAAAAATATTTATCTTATTATAGTTTTTAAAAAAGATTTTAATACCCTAACTTTAAAATATCTAAAAATTATAAAAATTTTATATGATAATAAAAAAGGATAATAACATGATGTTAAAATTAAAAAATAAAAAAAAAATTATAAAAAAAAATCATAACATCGCTAAATTTGCATTATCTGCTATCACTGCTGATATATCAAATATTCAAGTAAATGAAATGAATGACTTAAGAAAAAAGGCTCGTTCATTAAATATCGAAATGTCTGTTATAAGAAATACGCTACTAAAAAAATCTCTAAAAAATACTAAATTCTCAAAATTAAGTGACACTTTAAAAGGGCCTACATTAATCGCTTTTTCTATGCAACATCCAGGTAGCGCTAGCCGACTATTCAAAAAATTCACTGAAAAAAATACAAGATTCAAAATTACAAAAGCAATATTTGAAGAAAAAATATTATCTTTTCAAGAGATTGAACAGTTAGCTATACTTCCAACTTATAATGAAATATTAATCAAACTAATTTTAACATTAAAAACAGCTGCTGTAGGAAAATTATTAAATGTATTAAATTCTATTTATAAAATTAAAAAAATTTAAATATAACTATTAAAAATTATATTTTATAATTATTAGGAATAATATTATGTCACTAACTAACGAACAAATACTTAATGCTTTATCTGAAATGTCTATACAAAATATTACAAAATTAATTTCTGAAATAGAAAAAAAATTTAATGTATCATCCGCAATGCCGTTAAATTCTACAAATGAAATCTCTTCAAAAAAAATAGAAGAAAAGACTGAATTTAATGTAAAACTAAATGAAATAGGAAAAAATAAAGTCGCAGTAATCAAAATTATTCGTAGCGTAACAGGATTAGGTCTAAAAGAATCTAAGGATTTAGTCGAATCAGCTCCGACTATCATTAAAGAAAAAATTACAAAAAAAGAAGCGGAACTTTTAATAAAAGACATAATAAACGTTGGTGCGAAAGCTGAAATACAATAAAAAAAAATGATCTTATTATCGTTTAAAAATATACAAACCGTCAGAGAAGCTGGTGAATTTATAACGTCACTAGCTTTCTAAAAAAATTTTATGAATAAAAAAAATACCAGCATGCTTATTGTTCAAATATTTTTAAAAAAAATATAAAAATGAAAACGTTTGAAAAAAATATCAATCCCATAACTAAAAGTTTTTATAAAAAATGAGGAATTAATGGTTTACTCTTATACAGAAAAAAAAAGAATACGAAAAAATTTTGGAAAACAACCAAAAGTATTAGACATACCTTACCTTCTTTCTATTCAAATTAATTCTTTTCAAAAATTCATGACATTAGATCCTACAGGACAACAAGGTTTAGAAGCTGCTTTCCAATCTATTTTTCCTATTCATAGCTATAATGGAAGCTCAGAATTACAATATGTTTCCTATAGAATAGGAAAAAATATTTTTGACGAAAAAGAGTGTAGAATACGAGGAACAACCTATTCTTCTCCTTTAAGAGTCAAACTACGTTTAATTATTTACGAAAAAGATGTATTAGAACCTCATGTTAAAAATATAAAAGAACAAGAAGTATATATGGGCGAACTACCATTAATGACAAAAAATGGAACCTTTATTATTAATGGCACAGAAAGAGTAGTTGTATCCCAGTTACATAGAAGTCCTGGTGTTTTTTTTGATAGTGATAAAGGTAAAACTCATTCTTCTGGAAAAATATTATATAATGCCCGTATTATTCCTTACCGAGGTTCATGGTTAGATTTTGAATTTGACCCAAAAGATCATTTATTTGCTCGTATTGATCGAAGAAGAAAATTACCGGTTACAATGATTTTACGTGCATTAAATTTAAATACTGAAGATATTTTAGATCTTTTTTTTAAGAAAGACAAATTTTATATTCACCAAGAAAATATATCTATGAAACTGATACCGGAAAGACTAAGAGGAGAAACATTAGATTTTGATGTGGTATCTCAAAATAAGGTATATATTGAAAAAGGAAAAAGAATTACAAATAGACAAATTCAGTTATTAGAAAAAAATAAAATAAAAAATATCATAGTACCTTTTTCCTACCTAAAAAGAAAAATTATTAGTAAAGATTATATAGATTTAAAAAGTAATAAATTAATTATATCCGCTAATTCTAATTTAACTCATGAAAATTTCGAAAAATTAAAATCGGCCGGCCATAAAAAAATCTATGTATTATTTACCAATGATTTAGATCACGGTCCCTATATTTCTGAAACATTACAAATTGATACCACACAAGATCGCCACACAGCCTTAATTGAAATTTATAAAATGATGAGACCCGGAGAACCTCCAACTAAAGAAGCTACAGAAAATTTATTTGATAATCTTTTTTTTGCAACTGATCGTTATGACTTATCCCCAGTTGGACGAATGAAATTTAATCGTTCACTAAAGCGTCAAAAAATTTCTGGACCAGGAATCTTAAATAAATTAGATATCATTGATGTAATAAAAAAACTAATTAATATTAGAAATGGAAAAGGAGAAGTTGATGACATTGATCATTTAGGAAATCGTCGTATTAGATCAGTTGGCGAAATGGCAGAAAATCAATTTAGAATTGGATTAATACGCGTAGAAAGAGCAGTTAAAGAAAGGTTATCAATAAGTGACTTAGATAATCTTATGCCGCAAGATATTATTAATGCCAAACCTATATCGTCTGCTATAAAAGAATTTTTTGGATCTAGCCAATTATCTCAATTTATGGATCAAAATAATCCATTATCTGAAATAACACATAAACGCAGAATTTCTGCGCTTGGTATTGGCGGGTTAACACGAGAACGCGCCGGTTTTGAAGTACGAGATGTACATCCTACTCATTATGGTCGTGTTTGTCCTATTGAAACACCTGAAGGACCAAATATTGGATTAATTAACTCTTTAGCTGTATATGCAAGAACAAATCAATATGGATTCTTAGAAACACCATACCGCAAAATTTCTCATCATCAGGTCACTAATGAAATTCATTATTTATCAGCTATTGAAGAAGGTACTTATGTTATTGCACAAGCTAATACAAAAATCACTAAAGAAGGTTTTTTATATAATGATTATGTAACGTGCAGACATAATGGAGAATTTGGTTTAATTCATCGAAATAAAGTTAGTTATATGGACGTTTCTACTCAACAAATCGTTTCAGTAGGCGCTTCTTTAATTCCTTTTCTTGAACATAATGATGCTAATCGCGCTCTTATGGGTGCTAATATGCAAAGACAAGCTGTTCCAACTATAAAATCAGAAAAACCTCTTGTAGGAACCGGAATGGAGCGATCTGTTGCAATTGATTCAGGCGTAACAGTCATAGCAAAACGTAGTGGTATAGTGCAATATGTAGATTCTTCTCGTATTGTAATTAAAATTAAAAATAAAAAAATCAATATAAAAGAATCCGGTATTGATATTTATATTTTAAATAAATATACCAGATCTAATCAAAATACATGTATTAATCAAATACCGTGTATTACTTTAAATGAAAAAGTACGCCGAGGCGATGTTTTAGCTGATGGACCTGCTACAGATCTAGGAGAATTAGCTTTAGGACAAAATATGCGAGTAGCGTTTATGCCATGGAATGGTTATAATTTTGAAGATTCTATCTTAATTTCCGAAAAAATAGTTCAAAAAGATCGGTTCACGACTATCCATATTCAAGAATTATCATGTATCTCTAGAGATACCAAGTTAGGAACAGAGGAAATTACTGCAGATATCCCTAATGTTAGTGCATCAGCTCTTTCTAAATTAGATGACTCTGGTATTGTATATATTGGTGCAGATGTATCGAGTGGAGATGTTTTAGTAGGAAAAGTAACTCCAAAAGGAGAAACCCAATTAACTCCAGAAGAAAAACTATTACGAGCAATATTTGGAGAAAAAGCTTCAGATGTCAAAGATTCTTCATTACGAGTCCCTAATAGTATATGTGGCACAATTATTGATGTACAAATATTTACACGAGATGGTGTAAAAAAAGATAAAAGAACTATAGAAATTGAAAAGATGCAATTAAAAAAAATAAAAAAAGAATTATCCGAGCAATTAAAAATATTTGAATTAAATTTTATTTATAGAATTCTAGATATATTAAAAAAAGCGGATATAGATGTCAAAAATTATACTGAATATTCTTTAGATAATCTTTTTCGCATAAACGTTGATAATAAAAAAGATATAAGAACATCAATTAAACAACTAAAAGAACAATATAAAATTTTAAAAAATAAATTTTCTAAAAAATTAAAAGAAAAGAAAAAAAAAATCACACAAGGAGATGAATTAGCACCAGGAATTTTAAAAATTGTTAAAGTATATTTAGCAGTGAAAAGGCAAATACAACCGGGTGATAAAATGGCTGGTAGACATGGAAATAAAGGTGTTATTTCAAAAATAAATCCTATAGAAGATATGCCATATGATATAAATGGAGTACCTGTTGATATAGTTCTTAATCCTTTAGGCGTGCCTTCACGAATGAATTTAGGACAAATTCTTGAAACACATCTTGGTTTAGCTGCTAAAGGTATAGGAAATATAATTGATACAATGTTAAAAAAAGAAAAAAATTTACAAAAAATAAAAAAATTTATACAAAAAGCTTATGATTTGGGAAATAATACTAATCAAAAAGTAAATTTGGAAGAATTTTCTGATCAAGAAATATTACAATTAGCTCAAAATTTACGTCACGGTATGCCTATTGCCACCCCTGTTTTTGATGGAGTACATGAACAAGAAATAAAAAAACTTTTAAAACTAGGAAATTTACCGGAGTCCGGACAGATTACATTATTTGATGGTCGCACTGGTGAAAAATTTGAACGCGACGTTACTGTAGGATACATGTATATGTTAAAGTTAAATCATCTGGTAGATGATAAAATGCATGCCCGATCTACAGGTTCATATAGTTTAATTACACAACAACCATTAGGAGGAAAAGCTCAATTTGGAGGACAAAGATTTGGAGAAATGGAAGTTTGGGCTTTAGAAGCTTATGGCGCTTCACATACTTTACAAGAAATGTTAACAGTAAAATCTGATGATGTCAATGGACGAACAAAAATGTACAAAAATATTGTTAATGGAAAATATAAAATGGAACCGGGTATGCCTGAATCATTTAATGTTTTATTAAAAGAAATTAGATCACTAGGTATAAATATCGAACTAAATAACGAATAAAAAATATTTACATAAAATTGATATCAATTCCGTACATTATATTATACCTAAATAGGACTAACTCCTTGAAAGATATATTAAAACTTTTTAAAAAAAACAAAAAAATCGAAGAATTTAATTCAATTAGAATCTCATTAGCATCACCGGACGTGATAAGATCTTGGTCTTTTGGAGAAGTAAAAAAACCAGAAACAATAAACTATCGTACATTTAAACCAGAACGTGATGGATTATTTTGTTCTCGTATCTTTGGTCCTATTAAAGATTATGAATGTTTATGTGGTAAATATAAACGATTAAAACATAGAGGAGTAATATGTGAAAAATGCGGCGTTGAAGTAACACAAAGTAAAGTGCGTCGAGAACGCATGGGACATATCGAATTAGCCTCCCCAACAGCGCATATTTGGTTTCTAAAATCATTACCTTCGCGGATTGGATTATTATTAGATATGCCATTACGTGATATAGAACGTGTATTATATTTTGAATCATATGTTGTAATAGAAAGCGGAATGACTAATTTTGAAAAAAATCAAATTTTAACAGAAGAACAATACTTAAATGCTATAGAAGAATTTGGAAATGAATTAAATGCTAATATGGGTGCTGAAGCAATACAAAATTTATTACAAAATATGAATTTAAAAAGTACATGTAAAGAACTTAAAACAGAAATTTTAGAAACCAATTCAGAAACAAAAAGAAAAAAACTTACAAAAAGAATAAAATTAATAGAATCACTATTATTATCCAAAAATAAACCGGAATGGATGATCTTAACAGTTTTACCTATTCTTCCTCCTGATTTACGCCCATTAGTTCCACTTGACGGAGGAAGATTCGCAACATCTGATTTAAATGATCTATATCGTCGAGTCATAAATAGAAATAATCGACTTAAACGTTTATTGGAACTCTCTGCACCAGATATTATCATTCGTAATGAAAAAAGAATGCTACAAGAAGCAGTAGATGCATTATTAGACAATGGTAGACGTGGAAGATCTATTACAGGATCGAATAAAAGACCGTTAAAATCATTAGCAGATATGATTAAAGGAAAACAAGGTCGGTTCCGACAAAATTTATTAGGTAAACGAGTAGATTACTCAGGAAGATCGGTAATCACTGTAGGTCCTTATTTACATTTACATCAATGCGGAATTCCAAAAAAAATGGCATTAGAACTGTTTAAGCCATTTATATATGGAAAATTAGAAAAAAGAAATTTAGCTACCACCATAAAAGCCGCTAAAAAAATGGTTGAACGAGAAGAATCAGTGGTATGGGATATTCTCGATGAAATCATCTGTGAACATCCGATCTTATTAAATCGAGCTCCTACTTTACATCGTCTAGGAATACAAGCATTTGAACCGATTTTAATTGAAGGAAAAGCAATCCAATTACACCCCTTAGTATGTGCTGCATATAATGCTGATTTTGATGGTGATCAAATGGCAATTCATATTCCTTTAACTGAAGAAGCTCAATTAGAAGCACGTTCTCTCATGATGTCTACAAATAATATTTTATCTCCCGCTAATGGCGAACCTATTATCGTGCCTTCACAAGATGTTGTTCTTGGAATTTATTATATGACACGAGAAAAGATTAATGGAAAAGGAGAAGGAATGTTATTATCAGGATCTAAAGAAGCAGAACGAGTATATATGTTAGGAATAGCAGAATTACATTCTAAAGTACGTATCAGAATTAAAGAATACTGCTCTAATAATACAAAAGAAAAACAAAAAATTATAAAAAATAAAATAGTAGATACCACAATTGGAAGAGCAATATTTTGGAATATTGTACCTCAGGGCTTATCGTTTAATTTAGTTAATAAAACCTTAGGAAAATCTGATATTTCAGGATTATTAAATTACTGCTATCGTATTTTAGGATTAAAAAAAACGGTAAATTTTGCTGATCAAATTATGTATATAGGATTTAATTATGCAGCACGATCTGGTGCCTCTGTCGGGATAGATGATATAGTTATCCCTAAAGAAAAAACAGAAATAATAGCAGAAGCAGAATATGAAGTATCAGAAATACATGAACAATTTCAAACAGGTTTAGTAACATTTGGAGAACGATACAACAAAATTATTGATATCTGGGCAGTTGCTAATGAAAAAGTGGCCCGCGCCATGATGAAAAATTTATCTACCAATATCATTATCGATAAAAAAGGAAAAAAGAGAAAACAAGCATCATTCAATAATATTTTTATGATGGCTGATTCAGGTGCTAGAGGATCGGCAGCTCAAATTAGGCAGTTAGCCGGTATGAGAGGATTAATGGCTAAACCAGATGGATCTATTATTGAAACTCCTATTACAGCTAATTTTCGAGAAGGATTAAATGTACTTCAATATTTTATTTCTACTCATGGAGCTCGTAAAGGATTAGCAGACACAGCATTAAAAACTGCTAATTCCGGTTACTTAACTCGCCGATTAGTAGACGTAGCTCAAGATTTAGTTGTAACCGAAGATGATTGTCAGACTTCTGAAGGTATTATTATGCACTCTTTAATTGAAGGCGGTGATATCAAGGAAACATTAAGAGAAAGAGTTTTAGGAAGGTTAACAGCTGAAAATATACTAAAACCTAATACCAAAAAAACTATCATTCCTAGAAATACTTTATTACATGAAAAATGGTGTGATCTTTTAGAAAAATATTTTATTGATAAAATAAAGGTAAGATCTGTAGTAAATTGTGAAACTATTTTTGGTGTATGCGCTTATTGTTATGGACGTGATTTAGCTCGCGGTACTTTAGTAAAAAAAGGCGAAGCGATTGGGGTGATAGCTGCTCAATCAATAGGAGAACCTGGAACTCAATTAACCATGCGAACATTTCATATTGGCGGAGCAGCATCTAGGTCAGCATTAGAGTCTAGTATACAAGTACGAAAAAATGGCACAATTCACTTAAGCAATTCCAAATTTATTATTAATTCAAATAAGAAAATTATTATTACATCTAGAAATATTGAACTAAAAACAATAGATGAATTCGGAAAAACCCAAGAAAGCTATAAAATTCCATACGGAGCTGTTTTAGCAAAAGGGGAAGGAGAATCCGTACAAGCCGGCGAAATTATAGCAAAATGGGACCCACATACTATTCCCGTAATTACAGAAGTTAGTGGGTATATAAAATTTATAGATATGGTAGATGGGCAAAGCGTCATACGACAAACAGATGAATTAACCGGGTTATCCTCAGTCGTAATATTAGATATTTCGGAAAGAACTATCATAGGTAAAGATTTACGACCGTCATTAAAAATAATTAGTAAACAAGGATATGATATTTTTATTCCAGGGACTGATATGCCAGCTCAATATTTTTTACCAGGAAAAGCTATTATACAATTAGAAAATGGTATAAAAATTTCTTCTGGAGATACTCTGGCTAGAGTACCACAAGAATCTGGAGGAACAAAAGATATTACTGGTGGATTACCAAGAGTAGCTGATTTATTTGAGGCTAGAAAACCAAAAGAATTAGCTATTTTAGCTGAAATTAGTGGAATAATTTCATTTGGAAAAGAAACAAAAGGAAAAAGGAGATTAATATTAACGCCACCGACTGGAAACAATACTCATGAAGAAATGATTCCAAAATGGCGTCAATTAAATGTCTTTGAAGGAGAACGAGTTGAAAAAGGTGATGTTATTTCGGATGGCCCGGAATCACCACATGATATACTTCGACTCAGAGGTGTCCAAGCCGTCACAAAATATATAGTAAATGAAGTACAAGAAGTATATAGATTACAAGGAGTAAAAATTAATGATAAACATATTGAAGTTATTTTACGTCAAATGTTACGTAAAGCCACTATCTTAAATTCTGGAAATTCTAATTTTTTACCAGGCGAACAATTAGCTTATTCTCAAATAATTATAAAAAATAAAAAACTAGAACAAAAAGGGAAAAAACCGGCGATTTTTTTAAGAGATTTATTAGGTATTACAAAAGCATCTTTAGCTACTGAATCATTTATTTCTGCTGCATCTTTTCAAGAAACAACCCGAGTATTAACAGAATCTGCAGTCGCTGGAAAAAAAGATGAATTAAGAGGATTAAAAGAAAACGTTATTGTTGGAAGATTAATACCTGCCGGAACTGGATACTCTTATCATAAAAATAGAACAAAAAATCGTCTAGAAAAAAATTCTTCAAAAACCACAAAAAAAAACGATCACACTATATTATCTTCTAGTGCCGAAGAAGCAGCAGCTAATTTATCAGAACTTTTAAATTCTGCAGAAAGACCTAAATAAAATCTAATAAACAAGAAAAAATTTATTATTCAAATAAAAGCTGAAAAAACCTTTATAAAAAAATAAAATAAAAAAAAATCACTGAATGAACAAAAAATATAAAAATTAATTTGCTTAAAAAAGATTCCACTAAATAAAAATAAATAATAAGAAATTATTATATTATGTTTAGTGGAAAAAAATTTATTTATTTTGAAAACTGGTACGGATATTTTGTACAGCTTGCATCATATTTTGTAATGATAATGAAGTCTCTAGCCACGTACGAGTTTTTAAGCCACAATCAGGATTCACCCATAATCTTTCTTTAGTAATGAAATTTAACGCTAATAATATACGTTCTTCCATACATTTAACTGAAGGGATAGTGGGAGAATGAATATCGTAAATACCTGGACCAATTTCATTTGGATAATCAAACATTTTAAAAAATTTTAATAATTTCATTTCCGATCTAGAAGTTTCAATTGTAATAACATCAACATCTAATGCAGCAATAGCCGGCATAATATCATTAAACTTACAATAACACATATGAGTATGAATCTGCGTACTATCTTTAACTCCAGAAGAACTTAGCTTAAATGCTTCTACAGCCCAGCGTAAATAATTATCCCAATCATTTTTACGCAACGGCAAACCTTCTCGTAATGCTGGTTCATCAATTTGAATAATTTTAATTCCAACTTCTTCTAAATCTTTTACTTCATCACGTAATGCTAAAGCAATTTGTTTAGCAATAACCTCTTTAGAAATATCTTCTCTTGGAAAAGACCAACATAAAATTGTTACCGGTCCAGTTAACATGCCTTTAACAGGTTTTGAAGTTAACGACTGTGCATATTTAGACCATGGAACTGTAATTGGTGTAATGCGACTAATATCTCCTACTATAATAGGAGGTTTTACACAACGAGATCCAAAGCTTTGAACCCATCCATATTCTGTAAAAGCAAAACCTTCTAAATAATCACTAAAATACTCTACCATGTCATTACGTTCCGGTTCCCCATGAACCAATACATCTAAACCAAATTTTTCTTGTTGTATAATGATATTTTTAATATGCGCTTTAATTTTTTTTTCATAATTAATTTTGCTAATCAGATGATTTTTATAATCTAAACGCAATTGCCTAATATCAGAAGTTTGAGGAAAAGAACCAATTGTAGTAGTAGGTAAAATAGGTAAATCTAAAGAGTTCTTTTGTTGCACCGCACGTAAAACATATGAACTTTTTCTTTTTGTTGCTTCTAAAGAAATTTGTGTAATACGTTTTTGAACATTAAAATTATTTACTACAGTAGAAGATTGACGTGATATTATAGGTTGAATCCAATTTTTTAATTTTTTTGTGGATTGTTTTTTACTATTTAAAGTTTGAGTTAATAAAGATAACTCATCACATTTTTGCAAACCAAAAGATAACCACCCTTTTACAAGATCAGTTAAATTTTTTTCTATATTAAGGTCGATAGGAACATGTAACAAAGAACATGAAGATCCGATCCAAAAAGTCTCTCGAAGATTCATAAAAGATTTTAAAATATTAAACCATTCTAAAACATTAGACTTCCAAATATTACGTCCATTAATAATACCCAATGAAAATAATATTTTTTTATTAAAAGTTTGATTTAAATCAAATAAATTATATTTTCCAGATATTAAATCAAAATGTAACCCATCGATTGGTAATAATTTAATAAAATCTAAGTTATGCGTAATATCACCAAAATACGTAGTTAATAAAATCTTTTGCTTACTATGAAGATAAGTATAAGCTACTTGAAATGCTTTTTTCCATTCCGAAGGTAAATCTAACGCTAAAATAGGCTCATCTATTTGAACCCAACTAATATTTCTTTTTTCAAATTCGCTTAATATATCACGATATACTACTAATAAAGAAGATAGTAAATCTAATTTATTAAAATCTTGACCAACTATTTTACTTAACCAAAGATATGTTAATGGTCCAATTAAAACAGGTTTAATTTTAAACCCTAAAGCTAAAGCTTCATCACTTTCTTCCAGTATCTGTTTCCAAACAAATGAAAATTTTTGATTTTTTATTAATTCAGGAACAATATAATGATAATTTGTATTAAACCATTTTGTCATTTCTGATGCAGAACATACTTCTTTAGTGGAAGTTACACCACGCGCCACACGAAATAAAGTATCTATGGTTAATACTTTTTCATTACCAATATGTCTTTGAGGTATATTTCCTATCATCATACTAGTATTCAGCATATGATCGTACCAAGCAAAATCACCTACAGAAACAACATCTATTCCATGATTAAATTGTGATTCCCAATTTTTTTTTCTTATATCTTTTCCGACTAATAAAAGATCATTTAAGGTGGATTTTCCAGACCAGTAATTTTCTTGAGCAAATTTTAACTCACGATAAAAACCAATTCTAGGAAATCCAAGTATATGATTTTTAATACTCATATATATTTTCCTAATTTATTATAATATCTAAATATTATTATTATTTTGATTAATATAAAAATAAATATATAAAATTATATACTTGATTAAAAAAATATTTTTTTTAAAAATAAATTTTCATTTATATATTCTATATATTTTTTATAAAAAATTAAAAATTTTTTATTCAAAAAATATTTTATATAGTAATAGTATGTGATTTTATAAAATAAAACAACCTTAATAAATTTTTTTAAAAAATACAAAAAAATAAAAATTTTATTTTACTAAATATAATAATTTATAATTTTTTTATAAAAATTGATTACTCACACTATATATATAAAAACAAAAAATTATTTTACTTTTTTTAGCTAAAAAAAAAATAATTTTTATTTATTTAATATTTAAAAAAATAATTTTTTTATGTTTCAATAGCTAATTTTAATTTCTTCATAGCATTTTTTTCTAGTTGTCGCACGCGTTCCGCTGAAATTCCATAATCTCTTGCAAGGGATTGCAATGTCATTTTCTGGCGGTCCTGATATAACCAACGGCGCTTAATAATCTGCTGACTTCTTTCATCTAAAATTAATAATGCATTACTAAGCTTATGATTGGTATGTATATCCCAATTATTTTCTTCAATATCTAATGCAAAATTTGATTTTTTATCTTCTAAATATACTGAAGAAGAAGAATGTCGATAAGATAAATGATCAGAACAAATATCATTAGGTAGACAATCTAATGTTATATCCTGAGCTGACATACGTGATTCCATCTCTTTTACTTCTCGTTGAGTAACACCTAATTGATTAGCGACTATATTAACTTCATCAGTATTAAACCAACCTAATCGTTTTTTTTTTTTTCTTAAATTAAAAAAAAGTTTACGTTGTGCTTTAGTTGTAGCAACTTTAACAATTCTCCAATTTCTTAAAACATATTCATGAATTTCTGATTTTATCCAATGTACTGCAAATGAAACTAACCGAACTTTAAAATTTATATTAAACCTTCTAATAGCTTTCATTAAACCAATATTTCCTTCTTGAATTAAATCGGCTTTTGGTAAACCATAACCAGAATAATTTTTTGCAATATATATTACAAAACGAAGATGAGATAAAATCAATAATTTTACTGATTCGATATCATTATAAAAAAAAAGTTTCTTAAGAAGTAATTTTTCTTGTTTTTCTGTTAACATAGGAAAGGAATTAGCTAAACGAACGTATGCATCTAAGCTACCAATATTTACCGAATTGGTAGAAATCATCTTTTCTTTTATATTTTTCATTAGAATATAACCATATATTAATCAAAAAAAGATACTTTTATTCAAAATAAAATCATAATTTTCTAAAAAAAATATCTTTATACTGAACCAAAAAAAAATAAAAAAAATTTTTTTCACCGATTAATTTTCAAAAAGTTCTTCAATAAATATTTCACCATTAAATTTCTTTAGATCTGTAATTTTTTCTCCAGTACTAATAAAATTAATTGGAATTTTAAAACGATTAATTATAGAAAAAATAATTCCTCCTTTAGCGGTTCCGTCTAACTTGGTAGCAATAATACTATTAACACCAATATTACTATGAAATAATTTAGTCTGTTGGATAGAATTTTGCCCAGTTCCAGAATCAATAATTAAAATAATTTCATGAGGTGCTAACACATCAAACTTCTTTATTATCCGAGTAATTTTTTTTAATTCATCCAATAAATGTGATTTATTATGTAAACGTCCCGCGGTATCTATAATTAATATATCTGATTTCATCATTTTCGCTTCTTTAATAGAATCAAAAACAACAGAGGCTGGATCAGTTCCAGAAGCACGAGAAATAACAGGTATGTTAAATTTTTTACCTAATGCATTTATCTGATCAATAGCTGCTGCTCGAAAAGTATCAGCGGCAGATAACACAACTGACTTACCTTTTTTTTTATAATAATAAGCTAATTTTGCAATAGTAGTTGTCTTTCCGACACCATTTACCCCAATAATTAAAATAATATATGGTAAAAACATACTATGAATTATGCTAGGCGATGCATTAACTTTTTTTAAAATATTTAATAATAGATTTTTAAAAATAATAATTGCTTGTTTTGAATCAATAATTTTTTTCTTTTTTAATTTCTTTTTAAATTTTACAAGAATTTTTTCGGTAGTAGAAACACCAAAATCAGACAACAACAATAATTTCTCTAATTTATCAAAAGTATTTTGATCTAATGACTGAATCGAAAAAATATCATTTATTTTCTTGGTAAATATTTTTTTAGTCTTTAAAAAACAATTTTTCAATTTATCAACTATTATATTTTTTGAAATCATAGAAAAAATAGAGTTTTTTCGATTGTTTTTTTGATTTACTTGACATACTGTAGGTTTAGACTCTTTTTTTTTAAAATTAATCCATTTTAAAAAAAAAATTTTTTTTATTATCTGACATATTATCCCTTAAAATTTTATTAATGTAAGATATAATATTACTAAAAATATAAAATGAAAAAAAAATATAAAAAAGAAATTCGAATTATTAGCGGTCTATTTAGAGGCAGAAAATTACATTCAGTAAAAAATTTTAATATTAGACCTACAGGGGACCGCGTTAAAGAAACTCTCTTTAATTGGTTAAGTCCTTATATAAAAAATAAACGCTGTTTAGATTGTTTTTCTGGTAGCGGAAATTTAAGTATTGAATCTATTTCTCGTTTAGCTTATCAAGTAACAGCTTTAGAAATTAATAAAAAACTTGTAAATTTACTTAAGAAAACTATCAATTCTTTTTTAATTAATTCAATATCAGTTTTTCATACCGAAACCACACGATGGTTAAAAAAAAAAGGAGAACCATTTGATATAATTTTTTTAGATCCACCATTTCATGATCTTAAATTATTAAAAAAAACAATAAAATTATTAAAAAAAAATAATTGGTTACATAAAAAATCTATTATTTATATTGAACAATCTATCAACTTTATCGAAAAAGAAATATATAAAAAATGGACTATTATTAAAAAAAAAAAAATAGGTAAAATTTTATGTTTACTTTTTATTTCCAACACCAAATAAAAAAATAAAACAGCTAATTTATATGAAAATAATAAAAATAATTTCTTAAAATATTTTAAAAAAAAATAAAATAACAATATTTTTATTATATCATACAAATAAATTATTTTGTTAAACTTACCATAACATCTTTACTTAATACTATTAAAATAAAAGAATAAGTGATACTTATATTAAAAATGACCTTCAATATATAAAAAATAAACAAAAATAATAAAAATATGAAAAATTTTTTAAAAAAACTAAAAAATATCATGCCGCACTATATAAAACCAAAATTTTATAACGATAAAGAATTGTTATTATGGAACCAAAAACAAGGACAAAAATCATCTGAATCTATTCTTCGTCAAAATCAAGCTATGAAAATGCAAAAAATTTTAGGAAGATCAGGAATTCGAGAATTATATATTAATTGCTCATTTGAAAATTATCATATTATGCATGCCGGTCATAAAAAAGTATTACAAGAATCTCGAAAATACGCAGAAAACTTCAAAAATAATATTGCTAGTTTTATATTTTCCGGAAATCCCGGAACCGGAAAAAACCATTTAGCGGCAGCCATTGGTAATTACTTAATTTTACATGGAAATAGTGTTTTAATTGTTACGGTCTCAGATCTTATGTCTTCTATGAAGAAGACATTTAACCGAATTAGTCAAACGACAGAAGAAGATTTACTTCATACATTAAGTACAGTAGACTTATTAATGATTGATGAAATCGGCATGCAAATAGAATCGCGATATGAAAAAATTATTATTAATCAAATTATCGATCGACGATCATCGACTAAAAGATCAACTGGAATGCTATCTAATTTAAATTATTTTAATATGAAAAAATTATTAGGCGAACGTGTTATTGATAGAATGAGATTAGGCAATAGCTTGTGGCTCACATTTGAATGGGATAGTTACCGAAAAAATATCACAGGTCATGAATACTAAAATATTTTTCAAATACACGAAATTATACAACAGAACGGGATATATAAATACCTTGTCTAGTGTCTATTTTAATAAAATCTCCTTTTTGTATGAATAAAGGAACTCGAATCTTTGTTCCAGTCACTAATTTTACTAATTTACTAGAAAAATTTATTGTATCTCCTTTAACTGATAATTCTACATCTTGTACTTCAAGATCTATAAAATTAGAAATACGAACCAATATTGGAATATTATTCCATAAAGTCATAGAACACTGAATATTATTAAATAACCATTTATCAGCACCAAATAATTTTTCTTTATGTACTGAAAGATGATTAAACGTTTTTTTATTCATAAAAACCCATGATAAACCATCTGTTTCTTTATATAAATAGATAACATCAATTACTGTAATATCAGCTAATAAAAATGAATCGGTAGATTTAAAAGTTTTAAAAAATAATTTTCCTTTTAGTAAATCTCTCAATTTTAATCGTACAAATGCTTGACCTTTTCCTGGTTTTACAAATTCTCGATGTAATACTTCATATGGTTTTTTTGTAATTAAAATTTTGTTTCCTATTTTTAAAGAACCACTAAAATATAAAGACATAAAAACATCCTAAAAAATATAAATAAAAAAACAACTCCTTGTTCTCTGTTTTGAAAAACTGAGAACAAGGAAATAGTAACAAAATAATAAAAAAAAATAAAGAACGAATAAAAAATCATTTATTTATTATTATTTAAAATATAACCAAAAAAAATAATTACATCATTCCGCCCATACCACCACCCATTCCAGCTCCAGGAGGAGTTCCTAAGTCAGATGACGATGATTGATCATCTTTTGGTAAATCTGTTACCATGCATTCCGTTGTAATCATTAAACCAGCAACAGAACCAGCGTATTGCAAAGCTGATCTAGTTACCTTTGTCGGATCTAATATCCCAAATGATATCATGTCTCCATATTCATCAGTTGCAGCATTATAACCATAATTACCATGACCATCTTTAACATTATTAGTTACAACTGAAGGTTCTTCACCAGAATTAGCTACAATTTGACGCAAAGGAGCTTCCATAGCACGTAATGCTACTCTGATACCTACGTTTTGATCTTCATTTTGACCATTAATACGAGAAATTTTTTCTGCTACACGAACTAAAGCTACACCGCCTCCAGGAACAACGCCTTCTTCTACTGCTGCTCTAGTAGCATGTAATGCATCTTCTACACGTGCTTTTTTTTCTTTCATTTCTACTTCAGTAGCCGCGCCTACTTTTAAGACTGCTACACCACCAGATAATTTAGCTAACCGTTCATTTAATTTTTCTTTATCATAATCGGATGTTGCTTCTTGTATCTGTTGTCTAATTTGAGTAATTCTACTATTAATCGCATGTTTATCACCATTACCATCAATAATAGTTGTAGAATCTTTATTAATAACAACACGTTTTGCTTGACCTAAATCTTCTAAAGAAGATTTTTCCAATTCCATAGCTAATTCTTCTGAAATCACTGATCCACCAGTAAGAATTGAAATATCTTGTAACATTTCTTTTCTACGATCGCCAAATCCTGGTGCTTTTACTGCTGAAACTTTAACTATTCCGCGCATAGAATTCACTACTAAAGTTGCTAAAGCTTCGCCTTCTAAATCTTCTGAAATAATTAATAATGGTTTATTAGATTTTGCAACGGCTTCTAAAATTGGCAATAATTCACGAACATTAGAAATTTTTTTATCAGCCATTAAAATATATGGATTATCTAATTCAACTAAACCAGTTTCAGGTTTATTAATAAAATAAGGAGAAAGATATCCTCTATCAAATTGCATACCTTTTACTACTTCTAATTCATTTTCTAACCCTGTACCTTCTTCTACCGTAATAACTCCATCATTACCAACTTTTTCCATAGCTTCCGCAATTAAACCACCTACCTTTTCATCAGCATTTGCAGAAATAGTACCAACTTGTGTAATTGCTTTAGTATCTGCGCAAGGAACTGATAAATTTTTTAATTCTTCTACTGCACTAATCACAGCTTTATCGATTCCTCTTTTTAAATCCATGGGATTCATACCGGCAGCTACCGCTTTTAAACCTTCGTTAACAATCGATTGCGCTAATAACGTTGCTGTAGTGGTTCCATCACCAGCGGCATCATTTGCTTTTGATGCTACTTCTTTTACCATCTGAGCGCCCATGTTTTCAAACTTATCTTCTAATTCAATTTCTCGTGCAACTGAAACTCCATCTTTTGTAATACTTGGCGGTCCAAATGATTTATCTAAAACTACATTACGTCCTTTAGGGCCTAATGTTACTTTAACAGCATCAGCTAAAACATTTACACCGCGAAGCATTTTAATGCGCGCTTCATTACCAAATTTTACGTCTTTCGCAGCCATGTGAAAATATCCTCAAAAAAGATTAAAAAATTATAAAATTAAGCAAATTTTATAAAATTTATATTAAAATTGATTCTTGAACTATATTAATTTTAAAAATTGATACGTTACAATAAAAATTTTAAAAAATTCATAAAAATTAAAATAACTTTTTTACTCAATCAAATTTATTCTTCAACAATCGCTAATATATCACTTTCTGTAAGAATTAAAACTTCTTCATTATCAATTTTTTCAATCTTTGCACCATATCCTTCATTAAATATTACCACGTCTCCCACTTTTACGTCTAACTTTTTTATTTCACCATTATCTAAAACACGTCCTTTACCAACTGATAAAACCACTCCGCGAGTCGATTTTCCAGCAGCTGAACCGGTTAAAACTATTCCACCTGCAGACTTTGATTCTACCTCATGACGCTTAATAATAATCCGATCATGTAATGGACGAATTTTCATTGAAATAATCCTTATATTATTATTAAAGACAAAATATTTTTATAAATCATCTTATAAAAAATAAAAATTAAAAAAATATACATCTATATTTTACCATATATGGATGGCAATAGAGAATTTCAAGGGGATCTTTCTAAATTTTACTATATTTTCTATAATACGTTAAAAGATTCTTTTATTACTTATTTATTAAAAAGATAAATATAAATAATACACTATCGAATGTAAACCAAAAAATATAAAAAAAATTTTACAATAAAAAACTTGACAAGCTTTCTAATTTAATGCTTTAATATTTTTTAAAAGCCCGGATAGCTCAGTTGGTAGAGCAGGGGACTGAAAATCCCCGTGTCGGCGGTTCAATTCCGTCTCCGGGCAAAAAAAGATCTCAATTAAAAAAATTAAAAAAATAAAAAATCATTAAAATCTTAATAATTACTTTCCAATACAAAATTCAGAAAAAATTTTTTCTAATAATTCTTTATCCGTAAACCTTCCTGATATTTCTCCCATTAATTTATTTGCTAATCTTAAATTTTCAGATAATAATTCAATTACATGAAAAAAAGACCAATCTTTTAATCCCTCTTCTAATAAAAGTAAAGTTTTATTTAAGATTTGTAAATGTCTACGACGAGCAATAAATATATTCTCTGAACTATCAATAAAATATGCAAAACCTTCCATGTGTTTTCTTAATAAATCAATACCTAAAGCGCACTTTATTGATATAAAAATACTAAAATACTGATTATTATATTTTTTAATACAAGCATGGTAGTTTATCAAGTCAATTTTATTAAAAATTAATGTTATGGTTTGATTTTTATTTAATTTTTTTACATATTTTGAAATAATTTTATCATTCAATGAACTGGGTTGTGAACTATCTAATACCACAAAAATATGATCACTTTTTTGAATCATGTCTTTCGCTAATTCTATCCCGATCTTTTCAACAATATTCTTACTTTTACATATTCCTGCAGTATCAATTAACTCAAAATTCAATCCCTGGATATTAATTTGACCACGTAAAAGATCGCGCGTTGTACCAGAAAACTCAGTAACAATAGCAAGATTTTGATTAACTAATAAATTAAGTAAACTTGATTTACCCACATTTGGTGCGCCTGTAATAACTATTTTTATACCTTCCCGAACAATATTACCGTAACCAGCTTTATTTTTTAAATTTTTCAATAACTCAATAATTTCAAATAAATCATCATCAATATTTTTTAATAAATTTATTACATTAATATCCTCTGGAAAATTTATTGATGCTTCAATAGTTGAATAAAGAGTCTGTAATTTAAGAGAAATGTTATTAATAGCACAAGAGAAAAAACCTTGCAAAGATTGAAGGGACGCTTGAACAGCTAACTCGGATTGCGCATGAATTAAATCCATGATAGCTTCCGCTTGTACAAGATCAATTTTTTTATTAAGAAAAGCTCGTTCAGAAAATTCTCCAGGACGTGCTAATCGTATATTATCAAGTAAAATGATATTTTTTATTAATAAATCTAATATTAATGGATTACCATGTCCCTGTAATTCTAACATATCCTCTCCCGTAAATGAATGCGGAGCGGAAAAAAAAATTACAATACCGTAATCAATAATTTTACCATCTAAACCAAAAAAAGGCAAAAAATGCGCATATCTTACAGTTAGAACAGTTTTTAATATTTTACTAATAATATTTTTAACCTCTTTTCCAGATATACGGACAATTCCAATTCCTGATTTCCCTCCTGCCGTCGCAGGAGCTATAATTGTATCGTTCACATTAATAATCATCTTAATCTTTAAGAAAAGTTATTTTTTATTAAAATATACTATATTATCAAATATAATTATCTATTATAACTATAATTATATTATTTTTTTTATAAAATATTTTTTTTATTCTGAATAAAAATTTTTTTTATAAAATATTGCTGAATTATAGTAACTACATTGTTAATTAAGTAATATAATACTAAACCAGATGGAAACCATAAAAAGAATACAGCTGATAATACTGGAAAAATAAAAAGAATTTTATTATAAGATAAATATCTTGGATTACTTTCATTGCTTATCTGTATACCTAAAAAACTAATTCCGGTTAATAAAGGTAAAATAAAAAAAGGATCAAAATCAGATAAATCTTGAATCCATAAAAAAAATGGTGCGTGCCTTAATTCAACAGCTAATGTTAAGACATAATACAAAGCTAAAAAAATAGGCATTTGAATTAAATTTGGGAAAAAACTACTTAATGGATTAATATTTTCAGATTTATACAATCGTAATATTTCTTTATTAATTTTTTGTGTATCATTAAAAAATTTTTCTTTAATCATTTCTACTTTAGTTTGTAATTTTTTAATTTTCATCATCGCTAAATATTGCGATTTAATTAATGAATATGTCATTATTTTAATAAAACATGTAATAAATATTATAGCTAAACCCCAATTTTTACAAAAAGAATAAAAAAAACTTAGTAAGTGAAATAATGGTCTTGAAATAAACCATAACCATCCATAGTCCATAATACAATTTGTATTTTTAGCTAATAAAGAAACTTGTTTTTGTAAATTTGGTCCTATCCAAATACTTGATGAAGAAAAAGACGATGAATAAGGCGCAATTTTTTGATTTTTAGAAAAAAAACCAACAGATGTTAAATAATCATATATCTTATAAAGATAAATTGTATATCCATGAGAAAAGTTTGGTATCCATGCTGTTAAAAAATATTGTTGCTGCATTGCTATCCATCCTTGATTTATTTTTAGATAAAAACTCGACGAATCCTTTAAATCGTCAAAACTTACCTTAATATACTTTTTATCATCTGCTGAATATGAAATTCCTCGGAAAGTTTGTAAATTAAAAAAACTTTTTAGAAAGCTATATTTTTTAATTAATGAAGTATTTTTTTGTAATTCTCCAAAAACTACCGCATTTATTGTTTGATTGGTATTATTATAAATAAAGTTCCTTATTCGTATTTTATAAGATCCACGTTTTAAAAAAAATACTTTTTTATATATTACACCGTCCTTTAATTTCGAAGTTAAACAAACATTAAGTGTATCTTTATTCTTTTTTAACTGATATAAAACCGATGAAACTTGATATAAAATCGGACTCATTTTTTCAATAACATTTGACGTATTCTTTTTAAGAATACCGCTATTCATTTTATAAAAAAAATTTTTTTTGTTATTGAATAATGTAAAAAATCCTTTTTTATTACAGTTTTTTTTATAATTTAATAATTCTGCATGTTCAATATTTCCACCTAATAAATTAATATCTAAAGATAATACATCAGTACTTATATTTATTAACTGCGCTTTTTCTTTATTAAGCCATGGTTTAGAAATATTTATTGTATCTTCATGCAATAATCTGTTTTTTTGAATTACATAAAAAATATTTTTTTGAAAAATATTTATAAAAAAACAAAAAAATAATAAAAATAATAACAATACTACATAACCATATCGACGATTAATCATAGATATTCTCATTATCTAAGTTTTTAAAAAAAAAATAGCCCTTCTTTTTAAAAAAAACAGAAGTCTCCGAATTTCACCGAGTTCCTTTATCAAAAAAATAATTTTATTTATATATCCATAAGTTCTGTAATCTATGTATAATAAATTTATTATCTTTTAATTTTAAATCTTTCTTAACAATTATAACTATATCCATCGATATTAATTTATTTTGTTTGGAACGGAAACTTTCTCGAATTAGACGTTTAATTCGATTTCGATCATGCGATTTTTTAATTTTCTTTTTAGATATAGAAATTCCTAACCTAGGAAAATTTAAACCATTTATTCTACCTAAATAAATAAATTCCGATTTAATAACTTTGACGTGTTTTCTATAAACAATTTGAAACTGTAAAGTAGATAATAATCGACTTTGTTTTTTGAAAAAATAATTACACATATTATTTTAAGGTCAATTAAAATTAAGAAATTTTTTTAAACACACAAGCGAGAACGCAATTTAATACGACGACGAGATAAAATGTGACGACCATTTTTTGAAGCCATACGCGCACGAAAACCATGAGATCTAGCTCGCTTTATCTTTGACGGTTGAAAAGTACGTTTCATATCTTAAAATCCTTCTAATACATTTATAAATTACTAATAAACGATTTATAAATAAAAATATATTTACAAAAAATTTTCATATTATCTAAAAATAATCAAGCCAAATCTCAAACAATTATTTTTTAATAAAAATTAATTTTAAATAACCAAATAAAATATATTTACTTATAATAAAAATAGTATTTTTATTAAATTTTAAAAAAAATCTTCATATGCTTTTATCTATCAATTATAGATATTAATTGTGAGGTATCTTTCTCTTAAAAAAAATTGTAAAAGCTCTCTATATATAAATAAATAGTTTTTAAAAATCATTTATATATATTCTTTTTAATAGAAAAAAAATCTTATGAAAATTAATATTATTTTTTTGGAGCCTTATCTGTGTCTCTTTTAATTTGGAAAAAATGCTTAAACCATTTACAAAAAAAACTTTTACCTACAGAATTTAGTATGTGGATTCGTCCATTAAGGGCAAAAGTAAAAAAAGATGCTTTACATTTATTTGCACCAAATCACTTTGTTTTAGATTGGGTAAAAAATAAATATATACATTATTTTAAAAATTTATTAAATAAATTCAGTAAAAAAAAAAATATTTTACTAACATTAAAAATAGACGAAATTACAACTAAACATTTAATCACTACTAATACATATTATTCAAAATACAATTCATTAAACCAAAAAAAAATAAATAAAAAAAGTTTTAATCATAATATACACTACATTAAATCATATTATCACACAGAAATTAATAAAAAATACTGTTTTGATAACTTTATTGAAGGAGAATCAAATCGATTAGCCCGATATTCATCTTATCAACTAGCTAAAAATTTAAAAACATCATATAATCCATTATTTTTATATGGAAATACTGGACTTGGAAAAACACATTTATTACATGCTATTGGAAATTTTATTTTAAAAAAAAAAAACACTGCAAAAGTTATTTATATTCATTCTGAACGTTTTGTTCAAAATATGGTAAAATCACTAAAAAATAACTCCATTGAAGAATTTAAAAAATATTATAGATCTGTAGACGTTTTAATGATAGATGACATTCAATTTTTTTCTAATAAAGAAAGATCACAAGAAGAATTGTTTCATACATTTAATGCGTTATTTGATAAGGAACAAAAAATAATTTTAACCTCAGATCGTTACCCCAAAGATATTAATGGTATGGCGGATCGCTTAAAATCAAGATTTAGTTGGGGGTTAACCATTTCAATTAATCCACCTGATTTAAATACTAGAATAGCTATCCTGTTACATAAAGCATCAGAAAAAAAGATCAAATTACCTTTCGAAGTAGCGCAATTTATAGCAACAAAATTATGCTCTAATGTTAGAGAATTAGAAGGGGTACTTAATAAACTCCAAAATAACGCTTTATTTAATAATAAAAATATAGATATAGAAATAGCTCAGAGCACCTTACAAGATTTATTAATTTTTCAAAAAGAAAAAATAACTATAAAAAATATTCAAAAACTAGTCGCTGAATATTTTAACATTAAAATTTCAGATATGTTATCAAAACAAAGAACGCGATCAATTTCACAACCTCGACAAATAGCTATGGCTTTAGTAAAAAAATTAACTAATCATAGTTTATCAGAAATTGGCATGGCTTTTGGTGGTAAAGATCACACCACTGTATTACATGCATGCAGAAAGATCAAAGAATTATCTGAAAAAAACAAAAAAATTCATCATGATTTTTTAAATTTATCTTATCAATTAACCTCATAATAATATGAAATTTATCATAAAAAAAGAAATATTACTAATACATATTAAAAAAATTGTTAATATTATAACAAAAAATCCAATTTTTCCTATTTTAGAAAATATTTTAATAAATATTAATCAAGATAGATTAAAGTTAACATCATCTAACTTAGAAATAGAAATAAATATTAACATAAGTCATAAACATTACTCATTTTTTAAAGCAGGAAATACAAGCATTTCTGGAAAGAAATTATTACATATCTGTCGAAACGCGCCTAAAGAAACTAATTTAAATTTTAAATTAATTAATAAAAAAATAAAAATTCAAATAATAAATAATATTTTTTATTTAATAACATTATCTACAAAAAAATTTCCAAAATTTCCAAAATATACCGAAAAAAAGGAAATCACTATACCGCAAAATTTACTCAAAAAAATTATTTCTTTTACTCAATTTTCTATAGCAAACCACGACATTCGAAACTGCTTAAATGGCTTACTTTTAGAATATCATAATAACTATTTATATGGAGTAGCTACAGATGGTCATCGTTTAGCAATGTATAAAGAAAAAATATTCATTCCAATAAATTCATTTTCAATGATTTTAAGTAAAAAAAGTATTCTTGAATTATCTCAATTATTAGCAGAAAAAGAAAAAACAGTTAAAATAATTATTAATAAAAATCAAATATTATTTTGTATTAAAAATATATCTCTTATTACTAAAATAATCGACGGAAACTTTCCTAATTATCATGAAATTATCATAAAAAAACCAATAAAAAGCATTCCTGTATCACTGGAAAAACTAAAAAAAGCTTTGTTACGCACCTCAATACTATGCGACACTAATTTTAAAGGAATATCTCTTAAGTTTTATAACAACTTACTAAAAATAAGATCAAAAAACCAAGAAGATGAAGAATCAAAAGATTCTTTTAATATTCAATATAATGATGAAAAAATTAAATTCTCCATAAACATTTTTTACCTATTAGATGTTTTAAATGTCTTAAAAAGTAAAATTATTTATTTTATTTTAGATATTCCTGTAATCAAAATTCAAATTCAATCTTTAGAAGAAAAAAATATTTTTTATATAATTATGCCTCTACGATTATAAGAAATATATTACTAAAAAAACTAAATTTCTATAAATAATATATAAAAAAATTTAATATTTATCTAACTTACTGTATTATAAAAATCTTTTCAAAAACAAAAAATCTTTTATATTTAAATATAAAATATAAAAAAATCTTTAATCAAGGATTGAAAATGCCAAATTCATATAATTCATCAAACATAAAAATTTTAAAGGGGCTAGACGCTGTTCGAAAACGGCCCGGTATGTATATCGGCGATACCGATGATGGAACTGGTCTGCATCACATGATTTTCGAAATAGTAGATAACTCTATCGATGAAGCTTTGGCGGGATATTGTAAAACTATTATAGTTATAATACACCCCGATAATTCAGTATCAGTTAAAGATGACGGAAGAGGAATACCTATAGACATACATCCTGAAGTTGGTGTATCTGCAGCAGAAGTAATTATGACTGTTTTGCACGCAGGAGGTAAATTTGATGATAATTCATACAAAGTATCCGGAGGTTTACACGGCGTAGGAATATCAGTTGTAAATGCCTTATCGGAAAAATTAGAACTATCTATTTATCGAAATGCAAAAAAATACAAACAAACTTATTATTGCGGTCATCCCACAGAAAAATTAACGCAAACCGGAAAAACAAAAAAAAATGGAACAAAAATTCGTTTTTGGCCTAATCAAACTATCTTTACAAATCAAAATAAATTTCAATGCGAAATCATCCAAAAAAGACTATTAGAGTTGTCTTTTTTAAGCTCCGGCATTTTAATTAAATTACGCGATCTAAGAAATGATTTTAATATTCAATATTTGCATAAAGGTGGCATAAAATCATTTATAAAATTTTTAAATACCAAAAAAAAACCAATCCATACTAGAATTTTTTCATTTACCGCAAAAAAAATGAAAGTTAGTGTTAATATTTCTATGCAATGGAATATCAGTTTTCAAGAAAAAATTTTTTGTTTTACCAATAATGTACCACAAAAAGATGGTGGAAGTCATTTATCGGGATTTCGCTCTGCCTTAACTAGAACAATTAATTTATTTTCTGAACGTGAAGGTTTAAATAAAAAAAATAAAATCAATATAATCGGAGAAGATATACGCGAAGGACTAACAGCTATTATATCTATTAAAATGTTTAACCCTAAATTTTCATCTCAAACAAAAGAAAAATTGGTATCTTCAGAAGTAAAATCGATTGTCGAAACATTATTAAACGAACACCTAATGGAATATCTACTAGAAAACCCGAAAGATTCGAAAATAATTATTACAAAAATTATAAGCTCAGCCCGATCTAGAGAAGCTGCAAAAAAAGCCCGTGAAATAACTAGAAAAAAAGGCATTCTAGAAATTACGAGTTTACCTGGAAAATTAGCTGACTGCCAGGAAAGAAACCCTCTAAAATCTGAAATTTATCTCGTAGAAGGTGATTCTGCTGGCGGATCAGCAAAACAAGGAAGAAATAGAAAAAACCAAGCAATTTTACCTTTGAAAGGAAAAATATTAAATATAGAAAAAGCACGATTTGAAAAAATAGCTACATCACCAGAATTAATTACTATCATTACCGCTCTTGGCTGTGGTTTTGGAAAAGATGAATATAATCCAAAAAAACTCAGATATAATAATGTTATTATCATGACCGATGCAGATGTTGACGGATCTCATATCAGAACATTATTACTAACATTTTTTTTCAGACAAATGCCTGAAATAATAGAACAAGGACATATTTATATAGCACAACCTCCATTATTTAAAGTTAATAAAGGAAAAAAAGAAAAATATTTAACAAACAAAAAAGATTTAGAAAAATACCAAATGAAATTAATCCTTCGTAATTCCTGTATAAAAAAAACAGTCGATAATTTAGAAATAAATTATCAAGAAAATTTTTCTTCACTCCTAAAAGATTATCAAAAAACAAAAAAAAATTTCTTAACTCTAAAGAATAAAATTCCTTTTTTTATATGTAATATAATTATTTATACAAAACCTATAACCGAACTAAAAAACTATAAAAAAGTTGAAACTTGGATGAAAAAATTAACTAAAAAATTATCTAATTTTTCAAGTGATAAAGAAAAAATAAAATATTCATATACTATAAAAAAAAATAATTCTATTTTTGAACCAACCTTACATTATCAAAAAAAAAATATAAAAGAAAAAATTACCTTTACAAAAAATTTACTTATGAATAAATCATATAAAAAAATATTAAAATTTTCAAAAAAAATTTACTCGTTAAAAAAAAATAAAACATTTATATTATACGAAAATAAAAAATTTTTTATCCATAAAATTGAAAAAACAATAATAGAATTAATCGCAGAAACAAATAAAAATATTAATATTCAAAGATACAAAGGATTAGGGGAAATGAATCCCGAACAATTATGGCATACCACCATGAATCCAAAAACAAGAAAAATGATACAAATTACTATTCAAGATGCTCATTCTGCCGATCAATTATTTACCACATTAATGGGAGATGCAGTAGAACCACGAAAAAATTTTATTAAAAAAAATGCATTATATGCAACAAATATTGACATATAAAAAAATTCAAAAAATTAATATTATTAAAAAAATTCGGTAGGAAAAACCTGCCGATTATCTATTATATGAATTTAAAAAATCTACTAAATAATTGAAAAAAAAAAATAAATTAAAGATATAGTTTTATAAAAAAAATCTAAAAAAAAGTAGTTAAAAAAAATAAAAATTTTTATACTAAAAAAAACAATATCTTTCTATCCATCAAATTTTAAGAAATTAAAAAGTATTTTTTTTTAAAAAAACTAATAAAATAGAAATTGCAGCAGGGGTAACCCCAGGAATACGAGATGCTTGCCCTAAAGTCATAGGTTGATATTCATTTAATTTCATAATTACCTCATTAGATAATCCTAAGACACACTTATAATTGAAATTTACAGGTAAATTAATAAATTCAAACCTTTTTTGTTTATCAATTTCTAATTTTTGTCTTTCTATATACCCTGAGTATTTTATTTGTGCTTCTAATTCAAAAACATCTTCTATACGTTTTATTAAAAAAGTTAATGGTCGATTAATTAAATCCATAAGTAATAAATAAGAAATTCCTGGTCTACGCAGTAAATCAATCGCAGCAATATTATTAGAAATCTGAATTGAAAGATTTTTATTTCTACAATATTTTTCTATTTTTTCTTTTGAAATGATTTCCTGCTTTAAAAATAAATATTCATTCAAAATAAAATCTTTTTTTTCACAAAATCTCTTCCACCTACGATCACATATTAATCCAAATTGATGAGCAATTTCAGTCAAACGAAAATCAGCATTTTCTTCTCTTAAAAGCAACCTATGCTCTGCACGAGAAGTAAACATACGATAAGGCTCCATTGTTCCTTTATTGCATAAATCATCCACCAAAACACCAATATAAGCCTGATCTCGACGCGGATACCAATGTTTCCTTCCTAAAACCCGTAGAGCAGCATTTATTCCAGCTAATAATCCTTGAGATCCTGCTTCTTCATAACCGGTTGTACCATTAATTTGTCCTGCAAAAAATAAATTTTTTAAAATTTTAGACTCTAAAGTTAATTTTAAATCTCTTGGATCAAAGTAATCATATTCTACCGCATACCCTGGTTGAATAATTTGAACATTTTCTAAACCGACTATAGTCTTAATAAATTTCTCTTGTACAAATGCTGGTAAACTCGTAGATATACCATTAGGATAATATATCTTACAATCTAAACTTTCTGGTTCTAAAAAAATTTGATGTCTATTTTTGCTGGAAAAACGAAATATTTTATCTTCTATAGAAGGGCAATATCGCGGACCAGGACCTACAATGGACCCCATATAAATAGGACTAGAACTTAAATTAGCACGAATAATTTCATGAGTATTACAATTAGTATACGTCATATAACAAGGAATTTGCTTAGGATGTTGAATATTATTACCTAAAAAAGAAAAAGAAGGCACTGGAACATCTCCGATTTGTTTTTCTAAATTAGTAAAATTAATACTACTAGCTAATAATCTCGGAGGGGTACCTGTTTTTAAACGACCAAAACGAAAAGGAAAATTTTTTAACTTCTGAGCCAATGAAACAGACGGCTTATCTTTAATACGTCCCCCCGGTTTTTCACATAAACCAGTAAAAATCTTTCCATTTAAAAAAGTACCAGTAGTCAAAATCACAATATCACTAAAAATTTCAATATTATTATTAAGAATAACTCCTCGCACTACTCCTTTTTTAATAATAAGATCATATACTTCTGATTCAATTATCTCAAGATTTTTTTGTAACTGCAAAAATTTTTGTAATTTTTTTTTATATAATCCCCGATCTACTTGAGCGCGAGTAGATCGAACTGCAGCGCCTTTGCTAGAATTAAGTACCTTAAATTGTATTCCAGAATAATCAGTAGTAATAGCCATCAAACCACCCATAGCATCTATTTCCTTTACCAATTGACTTTTACCTATTCCTCCAATAGCAGGATTACAAGATAGTACTCCGACAGTACTAAGCTTCTGAGTTATTAAAACTGTTTTTACACCCATTCGCGCCGAAGCAGCGGAAGCCTCAGAACCCGCATGACCAGCTCCTACTACTATAACTCCTATATGTTTTCGATTACCCACTTTTCCTCTTTACCTCTCTTTATTTTCTTTCCTTTAATCTTTTAGAGAATAAAATACTTATTTTCCCTCTTCATTCTTAGTTTTCCCCTCAACATAATACATTTTATTCCTCTTTTAGACAATACATATATATACTTATTTAAATACAAAATTCTTAATTTAAATAAGTATACTTGTTTTTAAAAAATAAAAAAAAAAATAAAAGTAATTATTATTAGTAAACATAAAATTTGTGGATAACTAAAAAATAACATTGATAATTAAGAATATTTTCATTATTTATCTTGTGGATAA